>JBLMZU010000279.1:0-3543 GCA_050258995.1 Bacteroidota bacterium | reverse complement strand
ACGCCCGCTCCGCAGCCGGCATAACATAAAGATCTCCCCTCCTCCGGCACCGGCTTCATTCTCTCCGGTGCCGGAGGACACGGGAATGACGCAAGGCAAAAGAATCAATTTCTCTATAAATCATAGAAGAACAACAAAAACAACGAAGGAGAAGTAGGAATGAAGAAAAGACCGTTTGGTGTAACCGTCCTGGCCATCCTGGCCGGGGCACTGGCTGTCCTGTCAGGGATCCATGCCCTGCAGTCCCTGGGAATCGTTCCGTTCATGATCGGGCCCTTTTCCATCAATGCCTTTAGCTTCTGGTCCTTCCTGATGTGGGGCATGATGGTCTGGATCTACATCTGGGTGGTCCAGATGCTCTGGACCATGGAGAAGAGCGGCTGGCTGTTCTGTGCCGTGATCGCGGCCTTCAACCTGATCCTGGACTTCACCGTCATGCTGGGCCAGGGCGCCTGGTCGGATGTCAATGTGCATTTCCTGCTCAATGCGATCATCCTGATCTACGTCATGCTGCCGGGCGTCAGGCAGGCCTTCGAGCCTCAGCCCGCTTAATCTTCATATTCTCCTGTGCCCCGACGCGGGCCGATGATTTCGCCGGCCCTGGAGCCGGGTGGATGAATGAAAAAAGGTGTATCAATGTAGTTTTGTGGATGCCATCCATGGATGGCATCCACAAAACAAAAAACTGCTCAAGCTTGCGGGGGTCATGCTGGAAGACAAAGTCCTCTTCGGGAGTGAGTCCTGATCTTTAGCGCAGAGGTTCCTAAAAACGCCGTGCTCTCCGGGGTGAAGAGAAGTGTTTGGCGGCCCTTTCCCTTGGTACCTCCCGCTAACAGCAGCGCGGGGACATCGTTCTTAATTTCATATTCCAAATGCAGGATAATGGTGAATGAAGGAGGCCCGGATCGGCAGTTTTGCCGAGTTCCACCAGGTGATCGGTCAGTACGATGCCAGGCAGGTGATCTACCGCGGCATGAAGTCGGAGGACTACCCGCTCATCCCGAAGATCGGCCGGATCGTCCCACCCGAGGCGATCGGCTCGCGGGAGAGGAACGAGCAGGAGATCCTGCGCCTGTTCAAGGAACGGGCCTTCCAGTACCTGGACTTCATCCCCGCCACCGACTGGGACTGGCTGGCGCTCGGGCAGCAGTACGGCCTGCCCACCCGCCTGCTCGACTGGACCGACAATCCCCTGGTGGCCTGCTTCTTCGCCATCGACGAAGCCAGCCCCGACGACGGCGTGATCTATGCCTATCGCAATACCTCTTATATTTCGGTGGACGAGCACCCGGACCCGTTCCAATACCCGGAGGTGGGCAAGTCCATTCCCCGGCATATCACGCCTCGCATCACCACCCAGGGAGGGCTGTTCACCGTCCATCCGGACCCGTACGAGCCGTTCCGGTCGAATGACATGGATAAGATCATCATCCCCGCCCGGGTCCAGGCAGGTCTGCGGGGAACGCTCAACAAGTACGGTGTCAACCGCTTCTCGCTCTTCCCCGGCCTGGACGGGCTGGCGGCGCACATCGAATGGCTGCAGTCGAAAAAGGATTGAAGCGACCTGCAGCGAATCCAGCAGGTTGAATTTTATGCCATTCGCTGTACAATAAAATCGTGGAAAGTCTACAGGGGGGACGAGTACGGAACTTCACGGCCTCACCGCACCGATCGGCGGGGAGGAAAGGAGATGGACCATGAAAGGGGAAATGCGCTACTTTCCGCTCGCGCTGGCCGCCATAATCCTGGCAGCCTGTGCGCAGGCAGGATCGACGAGGGCCGAAGATGGTCTCAATCCGGGTGATAGGACCGGCGGCTTTCTGATCACCACGGCAGGGAAAAGAAGGTGACGTACCACTTATAACTTCAACGCCCCGCAGGACTCTTTTTGTGGGTCTTGTTCGTCCCGGGGAAGAACAAGTCATATCCTGCCTCTTTTGGCGTTCATCGATCTGGTGCAAGCAAACAGGAGGTCAACATGAGTCAACAAACACCAGAGATCGGCGGTCCCTTTGCTTATCCTGCTGCCGTGAGGAACGTGCCTGCCTCGACGATCGAGGAGCTGGATGCAGCCCTGCAGACCCTGCAGCAGCACAAGGCCCGGTGGGTCAAATGCCCGCTCGAAGAGCGCATGGCGTATCTGGAGATCATGATCCATGATTTTGCGGTGGCAGCACCTGGCTGGGTGGAGCGGGTCGTCGTCGCTCAAAAGCTGGCTGGCAACGACCATGCCATCGGCTATGAGTGGGTACAGGGCCCGTATTCGCTGCTGCGAAATTTACAATGCCTGAAGAGCTCCCTGCGGGATATTCGAAAACAGGGTGTTCCCAGGATCCCGGGACGGGTCACCCTGCGCCGAAATGGACAGGTCTCCGCCCGGGTCTTCCCTCAGACCCTCTACGACCGCCTGCTCTTCAAAGGCTACCGGGCTGATGTTTGGATGGAGCCGGATGTCACCCCTGGAAATTTGCGCGAGACCCAGGCCCTGGCCTACCGCAGTCCGGATCCCGAGGGAACGGTGAGCCTGGTCCTGGGGGCCGGAAATGTCTCCAGCATCCCGCCCACAGATGTACTCGACCGGCTTCTGATCCACAACCAGGTGGTGGTACTGAAGTTAAGCCCGGTCAATGATTATCTCGGGCCAGTCTTTGCCCAGGGGTTCCGCTGCTTGATCGAGGCCGGCTATCTTCGGATCGTGTACGGTGGGGCGGGTGAAGGTGCCTATCTCTGCCAGCACCCCGCCGTTGAGCAGATCCTGATCACCGGGTCAGACAAGACCTTCGAAGCCATCGTCTTTGGCACGGGCGAGGAGGGCAGGCTACGGAAGAGGGAAGGGCGGCCCTTCCTACGCAAGCCCATCGCAGGCGAGCTGGGCAATGTCACACCGGTGATCGTCATCCCAGGCCCATGGAGCCAGAAGGATCTCGAATACCAGGCCGAGTACCTGGCCACCTGGATCGCCGGCAGTGCCAGCGCCACCTGCAATACACCACGGGTGCTCATCCTTCACACCGAGTGGCCGCAGCGCGCTGCCTTCCTGGATGCACTCCGGCAGTGCTTTGCAGGGATTCCCCCGAAGCATGCATTTTATCCGGGCAGCCAGCAGCGCTATCAAACAATCCTGGCTGCCCATCCCGATGCCGAAAGGATCGGGCATCACAGGAAGGAAGACCTGGCCTGGACCCTCATTCCCGAAGTCGATATCCAGGACCGAAACGATATCTGTTTGGCGACCGAATCGTTTTGCAGCGTGCTTGCCGTCGCTCCGATTTCTGCAGACGGCATTCCGGAATACCTGGAACGCGCCGTCGAATTTTGCAACCACACACTCTGGGGCACCCTGTTAGCCGGCCTGGTCGTCCATCCCAACTCTCTCAAGGATGCCAGTGTCCGGGCCGCCTTTGAGAAGGCCATCGAACAGCTCCGCTATGGGACGGTCTCCGTTGGAGCAGGCGGGCTCAACTGGTGCATGATGACAACTCCCTGGGGCGCATTCCCCGGCTCCAGGCTCTCTGACATTCAATCCGGGAACGGCTTTGTGCA
>JBLMZU010000278.1:0-10784 GCA_050258995.1 Bacteroidota bacterium | reverse complement strand
AGGAGAACCAAAATGGATCAACCCAACCTGCCTGAGAACCCTACCTCTGAACTGCCCATGAGCATGCTGGCTCTGACCAGCCTGATCGCCGGAATCCTGGGAATCATGTTCTTTCCGTTCGTGGGGGGCATTGTTGCCATTGTAACGGGCAACATGGCGCGCAAAGAAACCCGGTCCTTTCCTGCCACCCGCTCCGGGGACGGGATGGCAACCGCCGGGATGGTGCTGGGCTGGCTCAGCTTCCTCATCTGGATCATCGTATGCTGCCTGATCGTTTCGGCCGGCGTCATCGTCTGGGCGACCCAGGCAAAATAGTAGCTGCCATCCAAACCAAACACGGGGAGAGAGCCACAGTCCTCTCCCTGTGTACGATTCTTGATCCTCAGTCATGCACGGGTATTACGGGGTGATCTTTCCCACATTTTGACCGTTCACATAAACCTTGTAGGAGCCCCTGACATAGGAGCCGAGCGGTACGCTTGTCTCAAATGGCTGCAAGACCTGCGAACAGACGGTTTGCGGGTCGACCAGTGAATAAACCTGCACAAAGATCTCATTCTCCGAAGTCGGCTGACTGACGGCCGTACGCAGTTGGTGACAGGGGGTCGGCAACGATCCCTTGACCTGCAATTGATATACCCGTGGAAAGCTCTCCCCGGACAGGATCGTAAGCGAATCGATGAATACCTCACCCCGTGTCATTGCTTCTTCTCCCGTCCCAGGTATAGAGGGATGATCGGCAGTCATTTCAGTCCCCTGCGGCAGCGTTGTTGAATTCGGGCTGCCTGTGATGGGTGCAGGCAGTCCGCTCTCGAACCGGGAACAGCCTGCAAACAGGATGATCAGGAGGATCAGGGGGAACCATCTTCTAAGTGGCATACACGTCTCCAATCGTTTCTGCTATATATACGAGGCGTCAGAAGGCGGTGTTCTTTGGCGGGTATCGACTATCGGTACTAGGAATCGTGATTTGCGTGGTGTGCTGGTGGACATAGATTGAATGATCGTGTGGCTGCGGAGGCAATAATTGTAATCGTTTGAGGCAGAGGCAACGAATGGCATCGAAAGTGTTATCTGTTTAATGGGTCACGTGTTCATAACCGCAGTCCCTTCGTGCACTTTCAGACAGACAGGAACATCATGAAAAAATCGATCCCCTTCCTCCTTGCCGTTGCGATCAGCATCCTGTTCTTCATCCAGCTGGCCGGCACCCTGGTCGAATCTGTTTTTATCCTGGACCTCATGAACCTCAAGCTTGATGAAAAAGCCCTGGGGGTGCTGTTCTTCCTTGGACCGCTTCTGCTCTTTCCCTTCTATAAAAAATACGCCCGGCCGCTGGCCTGGATCCTGTCTGCTGTCCTGCTGTTCGTCCGCGGATTGCTCCCCTACATCGGCACTTCAGATCGTCTGCTGGCTGCCGGGCTGGGAACCATCGCCGCAGCGACACTCCTTTTCCTTCTGCTGACCGCCCGGCCCGGGGCACAGACTGCCTCGCAGGCCGGCTCGTGGAGCGCAGCCGGGCTGGGACTGGTCCTGCTCCTGTCCGTCGCCCTGCGCACGTGGGGCGTTGGGCTGGATGTGTCTTTAATCCATACAGGTGGCTGGCTGGGTTGGGTACTGGCGCTTGTTCTTCTCATCGCAGTGATGTTCCTGAGCTGGCGCACGTCCGCACCCGCGGAGGAAGCAAATGGCCGGGTAACGGGAGCCGTCATGGGCGTGATCCTTGTGCTGGCACTGTTCTGGTTTTCCTTCTCCGCTCCATCGGTCATCGCCCGCTGGACCCAGGGGAATTACACGCTCATTGTGCTGGTCATCTGTGTGCTCACCGCGGGCACAGCCTGGATCTTTGTTGCCCACCCGCAATGGCTGAACCGGATTGGCCCGCGCCTGCTCCTCGGCTGGAACCTGCTCTTTACATGTTTTCTGACCACAACCCTGTTTGCCCATACGATACATTTCCCGCCGACACCTGACTCATCACCGGTGGCGGTGACATCTCCAGGATTCTGGGCACAGATGGACCTTGTCTTAATGCTCCTCCTGTTCCCGGTCCTTTTCCTGGATTTGGGCCTTTTTGCGCAAAGGATCGCCCGGCTTTCCCCTGCGCCGCGAGGCCTTGTCCCCGGGTATTTATGGGGAATGCTGATCGTCATCCTGCTGGTCTTTGCGAACATCTTCTCGAACGTATGGGGCTATGTACCTCCGATCAGTCCATTCTTCCGCGGGACCTTCTGGCTGGCATTCTTCATTCCATCCGCCGGCATCACCCTGCTGGCCTGGCTGACACCGCAGGCGAGGATAGAATCGGCAGCGATCTCCGGCAGCAGGGTCACCGGGGGATGGGCAGCGCTTTTGGTTGTGTTCGTCCTGATTGCAGCGTTCAAGGCGCTGCCGGAAGCACGCGTCCCGGCCAATGCAGCGGACCGGCGCTCCCTTGTCGTCATGACCTACAACATCCAGAATGCCAATGACAATACAGCCGAGAAATCCTTCGAGCGCCAGCTGGCGAACATGCGGCGCGTATCGCCGGATATCATTTCCCTGCAGGAAACAGATACGACCCGCATCTCACTCAACAACAACGATTATGCCCGTTACTTTGCCGATCAGCTTGGCTATTATTCCTACTTTGGCCCGACCACGGTCACTGGTACGTACGGGACGGCTCTCCTGTCCAAATATCCCCTGGAAAATACGCGGACGGTCTTTTCCTACAGCGACACAGACGAGATCGGCACGACCGAAGCCGAGATCCAGGTAAATGGCAAACGATTTACGATCTACGACGTGCACCCGGCTGGTTCGGATACAGCCATGCTGGCCTTCGCAAATACACTGCTGGAGCGTTCCAAAGACAAACCCTACATGATCGCCCTGGGTGACTATAACCTGCACGAGTCCGCCGAGGCCTACCAAAGGATCAACAGCGTCTACACCAATGCCTGGACGAGCGTTTACCCAACCGGCATCAGTACGGACGGTGTGGATATGTCCGGGGATCGCCGGATCGACCATATTTTTCTCTCACCCCTGTTGAAAGCACGCAACCCGGTCTACCTGCTGCCGCCCGACTCTGCAACCGACCATCCTGTCCACTGGGCGGAGATTTATTGGGGAGATCCATAAACCAGCCCGATGCCGTCGGCTCCAGGTGTGAGCGATTTTTATGCTGTACGCCGTAGTACTGCAATACCGGCTGCCTGCCGCCCTCGCGATGGTAAAATCAAGGCGTGGAAAATACAAAAGACACACTGTTGATTGTAGAAGACATCCCTGACATTCTCACCCTTCTCAAGGCGACACTGGAATTCAAGGGCTATCGCGTGCTCACCGCTCGCGATGGACAGGAGGCGCTGGAAACCCTCGAAAAGGAACAACCGTCCGTAATCGTGACCGACATCCTGATGCCCCGGATGGACGGCTTCAATCTTGTCCACCACCTGCGGCTCAACCCCGAGACGCGCGATATCCCTGTGATCTTTCTGTCCGCTACCTACGTCGCCCCGGAGGACAAGACCTTTGCCTTGAGCCTGGGGGCAACCCGCTTCATCGAGAAGCCGGTTAACTTCGACGAGTTCCTGCCCACGGTGGCAGAGCTGATCTCCAGCCGGGAAAAATCTGCCCTGGCGCCGCTCGATGAACTGGAGTTCTACGACGGCTACCGAAAGAGGCTCGAGACCAAGCTCCTGCACAAGAACACCCAGATCGCCCGCGCCGAGCACTTGCTGGGCACGATCCCGGAGGAGGAAAGACCATCCTTCAATATTTCCCTCCGCCAGGCGTATGAGGAACGACGCGAGATCCAAAAGCTGCTGGACCAGATCCACGGTGTCATGGAGAATCGCAGGCAGAACCCACCGGGTGCCGATCAGCCTCTCGATCCATCCAGCCCGTCCGATTGACAGTTCCCTGGACATCCGGTTCTCACAAGGAACCAGCGATTTCCATCTTCAATTTCTGTGGAAGGTATCATGAAGTATTTTTTGACAGGAGCAACCGGTTTTCTGGGCGGCGTCCTGGCACGCCAGCTACGCGAGTCCGGGCACGAGGTCAATGCATCCATACGCGACCCCAAAAAGGCAACAGAGCTGCAAAGCCTGGGCGTCAGGCTTTTTGTGGGCGATGTCACCGACAAGGAATCGATGCGGGAGGCCACGCAGGGCGTGGATGGAGTCTTCCATGTCGCCGGCTGGTATAAAGTTGGAGTACGGGATAAAACACCGGGAGAAAAGGTCAACATCCAGGGCACGCGTAACGTGCTGGAGCTGATGCGGGAGCTTCGCATCCCGAAGGGCGTCTACACCAGCACGGTGGCCATTAATTCCGATACCCATGGCAGGCTCGTGAACGAAAGCTACCGGTTTTCAGGCAAACACATCAGCGAATATGACCGGACCAAGGCCGAAGCCCATCGCATTGCCGAGCAATTCATTTCCCAGGGGCTGCCGCTGGTGATCGTCATGCCGGGTGGTATTTACGGTCCGGGAGACACATCCGTCCTGCGACAAAACCTGATTTCCTTTCTCAAGGAACAGATCCCTGCCATGCCCACCCAGGCGGGAATTTGCTGGGGCCATGTGGAAGATACAGCCCACGCCCACATCCTGGCCATGCAAAAAGGCGTTGCCGGAGAGACCTATATTATTGCCGGGGAGCCCTGTACCTTTCTGGATGCCATGCAGCTTGCAAGCCATATCACCGGCAAAAAGACCCCTAAAGCCGTTCCTTACCAGGTCATGAAGATCATGTCGTACCTGGTAAGGCCGTTCGATCGATTCCTGCCCGAGATCTACACATCCGAGGGGATGCGAATTTTGAGCGGTGTCACCTACTGGGGCGATAACAGCAAGGCCAAGCGATTCCTGGGATTCAACCCGCGTCCGCTTAAGGATGGGATGGTGTCCACGTTGAAACATGAAATGTCGCTGCTGGGAATGGAGCCACGTTAAGCCTGCCGCTACTGTCCCGTATAGGAACAAATATTTTGGATCATCTGGCGGCGTAACGAAACCAGCTCGGGGAAATTATAGAAGAAGCGGATCTTCTGTTCGATCGAAGTATGTCCCTGCGGCCTGGGCAGCAGGGCGAAGTACATGAAGGTCTCTGCGAAATCCTCGTTGATGTTGGTCGCCGCGTACTCATCCACGAACCGCTTGGAATGATTGCCATAGAATTTTTGCACGAGTGCACGGAATTAATCCGGTGTGTTCACGATCGGGCGATCTACCGTCTCCTCCCATTCGGATAACAGGTCCGACCAGAACTGCTGATAAAACTGATTGATATAGGAATCGGGCGTGATGCACCCGTCCGGGGAAAGCAGCTGTTTACAGACAGCCGGGTTTTGGGACCAGCTGTAGTAACAATCGCCAGCCGGGATCTGGTCGGTATTCAGCGAGATCAGGTGACCATACTCATGGATAAGAGTGTAAGTGATGCCCACCGGGTCCTGTGCGTAGGCAAGCTCAATCCCTAGAGTCCAGTGTGAGCGGTCGTTCTGATCACGCCCGGTCGGTGACACCCAGCCACTATAGTTGGTGGATTTGAAGATCTCAAAGCGGTCGATCCATTTCAAATCGTCAGCGGGCAGCAGGCTGGAGGCATATCGCCAGACCGCCAGATGCGCATTGGTATCCTGTTGGAAAGGCTTAAAGGCCCCCGGCACGTGCAGATATTGTGGCTCGCCGAGCTGGCCAACCTTAATATCGTAATAGACCAGGTTCATGTCGATCTCATTCTCGGCATAGGCACCGGTCAATGGCTCGTATTCCACCTGCGGGATCGCCTTTTCGATCCTCTGCAGGCAGGAGTCCAGGCAGCCATCATCTGCGCATGTGATCGGTTTGGGTGTGGGGGCCGGGGTGCTGGTGGCAACAAGGGTCGGCGTCAAGGTTGGAGAGGGTACTGCCCGGGTCGATTTCACAGAGAGAGAGCCATGGCTCACTGCTGTATGGGTTGCGGCCGACGTACCGGGCACCAGCGCCTGGCAGGCCAGAGAAACAAGCAGGGCCAATAGGAGGAGCAGTACCAATCTTTTCATAGGGACTCCAGGGAGATGAATAGACACCATGGGCTTTCGATCCGGTGTAGCATGGAGCACAGACGCCGAATATTGCCTTTTATCAGGTCCCTTTCAACTAAAATGTAATATTCCTATATTGACTTTTTGCCAGTAAACAAATAAAATAGGATTTATCTGATTAATCATACTTATGCTCAGAGAACGCCTTTCCCCCGATATTTCAGAATTTATGCGCTTCCTCGCGGCTCATCCGGAGGCAGAGCGCGGCCTGCCGCCTCTTAAGGATTTGAGTGACGAGCTGGGAATCAGTATTGGCTCCCTGCGGGAGCAGCTGGAGGTGGCGCGCGCCCTGGGGCTGGTGGAAGTCCGCCCGCGGCTGGGGACGAAGCGCCGGGATTACGCCTTCACACCTGCCGTCCGCCAGAGTCTGCAGTATGCCCTGGCCCTGAACGATGATAATTTTCGCAAATACTCAGAGCTCCGCAACCATGTCGAAGCCGCCTTTTGGTATGAGGCCGTCGAAAGATTGACAGAAGGGGACAAACGGGAGCTGCAGGCGCTGGTCAAGCGGGCCATGGAGAAACTGAACGGCGGCACAATCCAGGTCCCGCATGAGGAACATCGCAACCTGCATCTTCTCATTTTTCGCCGCCTTGATAACCCATTCGTCACGGGAATCCTGGAGGCATACTGGGATGCTTATGAATCAGTCGGCTTGAATGTGTTCGTGGGTGATCTTCACTACCTGCTGCAGGTATGGGAGTTTCACCGCCAGATTACCGAAGGGATCTGTAATGGAGATTACAAGTCTGGATATGATGCGCTTGTGGCTCATACCGACCTGTTGTATCAAAGATCGTAAATTTTGGAGTCGCGGGGCTGGCTCCGCCAATTGGCTGGCAAGCTGGCCGACTCCATAATCATTGAGGAGCATCATGACAAAAATAGTGAACGATTTCTCGATCATTGTTGGCACCAAGAACGGCTCGGGGAGTTCGACCGCCAACAATACCATCCTGCGGGCCATTTTTAAGATGGGTATTCCGGTCTCGGGCAAGAACCTGTTCCCTTCAAACATTCAGGGACTGCCCACCTGGTACACCATCCGGGTCAATAAGGATGGATTTATTGGACGGCGCGAAGAACAGGAGATCGTGATCGCCATGAACCCCGATTCGTTCGCCCGGGACCTGGCCTCGGTTGCGCCCGGCGGGGCCTTTTATTACGCCGACGACATCAAGCAGCCCATCACCCGAGCAGACGTGGCCGTTTATCCCATGCCTGTCAAGCAGATCGTACGCAGTGACCCGAATGTGCCGTCCGATTTCCGCGACCTGGTCGGCAACATGGTCTATGTGGGCGTCCTGGCCCAGATGATCGGCATCGACCTGGAGACGATCAAGGCCGCCCTGACCTTCCACTTCAAGGGCAAACAGAAGCCGATCGACATGAACATCAACGCGGTCAAGGCCGGCGCCGAATGGGCACGCACCACCCTCGAAAAGAAGGACGATTTCTGCCTCGAGCCCATGGACAAGACCAATGGCCTGATCATGGCGGATGGCAACACCGCTGCGGCGATCGGATCCATCTTCGGCGGCGTCCAGTTCGCGGCCTGGTACCCAATTACACCCGCCTCCTCACTTGCCGAAGCCTTGAACGATTTCCTGCCCACTCTGCGCAAGCGGGAGGATGGCAGGCATACCTACGCGGTCGTTCAGGCCGAGGATGAGCTTGCGGCGATCGGCATGGCAATCGGGGCTGGCTGGAGTGGACTGCGCTCAATGACATCCACGTCGGGCCCAGGCCTGAGCCTGATGACCGAGTTTGCCGGCCTGGCCTATTACACCGAAGTGCCGGTGGTCATCTGGGATGTCCAGCGCATCGGTCCGTCCACAGGCCTGCCAACCCGCACGGCCCAGGGCGACCTGACCTTCACCTATTTCATGGGCCACGGCGACACCCAGTCGGTCATCCTGCTGCCGGGTGATGTGAATGAATGTTTTGAGTTCGGCTGGAAGGCCTTCGACATTGCCGAGCGCCTGCAGACGCCTGTGTTCGTGTTGAGCGACCTCGACATGGGCATGAACCAATGGATGAGCAAGCCGTTCGAATATCCCGGCGAACCCATGGACCGGGGCAAGATCCTGTGGGAAAAGGATCTCGAGGAGTTGAAAGGTAACTGGGCGCGTTACCTCGACAAGGATGGGGATGGCATTCCCTACCGCACCGTCCCCGGCAACCAGCACCCGATGAGCTCCTACTTTACACGCGGCACCGGCCATGACGAAAATGCCCGCTACACGGAAGACTCGAACACCTGGCTCAAGATGATGGACCGCCTGAAAAAGAAACACGAGCAGGGACGCAAATACATGCCGAAACCCGTTCTGCATACAACGCCCGGCGCGACAGTGGGCGTCATTGCCTACGGTTCCACCGAGTCGGCCGTATTGGAAGCCATGAGTCAACTGGATGCGCAGCATGGGATCAAGGCCGATTTCCTGCGGATCCGGGCCCTGCCTTTCACCGACGAGGTTACCGAGTTCATCAACAAGTACGAGCAGGTCTTTGTGATCGAAATGAACCGCGATGGACAAATGCATCAGATCCTGACGATCGAATATCCCCAGCATGCAACATCCTTAAAGTCAGTTGCATACGGTGACGGTATGCCTGCCTCTGCAAAATGGATCCGCGAGGGCATTCTTGCCGCCTGTACGGTCCCCTCCGCGGCCGATCTTACACCTTTATCAAAGTAAGCGAGAAAAAGGAGCAATCTTATGGCACAACCTCTCCCCATGGCCGGCGCACCCGCCAATACCAACCTCGCCGGTCTTGTCAAAAATGATTACCGCGGCAATCCGAGCACCTTATGCCAGGGCTGCGGACATAATTCGATCTCCAACCAGATCATCAGTGCAATGTACGAAATGAGCATCGTACCGGAACATGTCATCAAGTTCAGCGGTATCGGCTGCTCCAGCAAGAGTCCCACCTATTTCCTGAACCGCTCCTTCGGCTTCAACAGCCTGCATGGACGCATGCCGTCCATTGCGACGGGAGCTCTGTTCGGAGATCTCACCCTCAAGGGCATTGGCGTCTCCGGGGATGGCGACTCGGCCAGCATTGGCATGGGACAGTTCAAGCACATCATGCGCCGCAATGTGAACATGGTCTACATCGTGGAGAACAACGGCGTGTACGGGCTGACCAAGGGACAGTTTTCAGCGACCGCCGAGAAGGGGCTTTCTCTCAAGAAGCAGGGCGCCAACCAGTATATGCCGGTCGACATCTGCATGGAAGCGCTTGCCTCCAACGCGACCTTCATCGCCCGCTCCTTCGCCGGCAACCCCAAGCAGGTGAAGGAACTTCTCAAGGCGGCCATGGCCCACAAGGGCATCGCCGTGATCGACATTATCAGCCCGTGTGTCACGTTTAACAACCAGGAAAACGCCTATCACTCTTACGCCTGGGGCAAGGATCACGAGGAACCTCTGCACGATATCACGTACATCGCTCCTCGCAGCGAGATCATCCTTGAGGAGGAGATGAGGGAAGGCGAGATCCGTGAAGTGACCATGCATGATGGATCCGTGGTCATCCTGAAGGTCCTGGACAAGGATTACGACCCGACCAACCGCTTTGAGGCCATTCGTGTCCTGGCCGAGGCGCAGGCCAACAACTGGCTGGCGACCGGCCTGATCTACATCGAGACCAGCAAGCCATCCCTGATCGATATGCATCAGCTTGTGGAGACCCCCCTCAACCGTCTCCAGGAATCAGACTTGCGGCCCGCGCCGGAGCAGCTGGAAAAGATCAATTCCCTGATGTTCTAAATTTGCCCTCCCCTCTGCCCCTCTCCCCTTCGGAGAGGGGTTTTCTTTTTCTTTCAGGTATACTTTTTGTATGATCGAGATCACGCCTTCCTTTTTCATCGATGAGAGTGAGCTGCAGTTCTCTTTTGTCCGTTCGTCGGGGCCGGGCGGGCAGAATGTGAACAAGGTGGCGACTGCAGTCCAGCTGCGGTTTGATGTGAATCGATCCTCCCTGCCGCTGGAAGTCAAGGAACGATTGCGGCGCCTGGTCGGGAACAGGCTTACCGGCGAAGGTGTATTGCTGATCGAGGCAAAAAGATACCGCACCCAGGAGCAGAACCGCGAAGACGCGCTCACGCGCTTTGTCGAGCTTCTTCAGCATGCTTTCAAGAAACCCAGGGCGCGTACAAAGACAGCCCCGACCAAGGCCTCCAAGGAAAAAAGATTAAAGGCAAAAAAGCAGCGATCCGAAGTCAAGCAGATGAGGCAGAACAAGGAGTGGTGAGGGGAAAAAGCACAGATCGACGTGATGCCTCAAAATAAAAGGTTACTTTCGCAGAAACGTTGCCTCAAAAAGAAAGGTTACCGAAAATTGGGTTCATAACTGGCTTGTCGTCAGAGTGCTCCACAGTTTGAGGACTTTCTGGTCAATCCGCTGGCGAAGTTCTACGGGGTTCAGCGAGAGATATAAATGGAGCAGGTGTGCTTTTTGCGCCAGGTTGATCTCGTCTCGTTCCAGCAGTCGTTGGTAAGGAGTTCGAGCGCTATCATACCTGCGAAGGAGCTTGTTGCCAATCCGTTCTTTGAAGCTGAGCTTGAGGACCGGCTGAAAGAAGTTGACATACAGACGCCAATCCTGGTAAATACTCTGTAACAGGGCAAATTGTTCGTCGCTTTCCAGCCGGTCGTAACCGATGAGACGGCGGACGACCGACCAGTTCTTT
>JBLMZU010000277.1:0-4085 GCA_050258995.1 Bacteroidota bacterium | reverse complement strand
GCGGCTGCGTGAACAAGCCGAGCTGCTGCAAAAGGATAAAACCGCTTTATCCAACCTGATTGCCGACATCTCCCACCAGATCAAGACCCCCCTCACTTCGCTTGGAGTGCTGGTTGACCTACTCGCCGAAGACCCGCCTGAGGAAGACCGGCGCGCCTTTGTCGAGCGACTGCGCTCACAGCTCGGGCGCATCCAGTGGCTGACGGGCGCGCTGCTCAAGCTAGCCCGGCTGGATGCCGGCACAGCTGCTTTAAAAAGCGAGCTGGTGGACATGCGCCAGCTGATCGAAAGGTCGCTGGAACCGCTGCAAATCCTGCTTGAGATCAAGAAACAGATTCTCAAGATCCATGGCGGCGAAGGGGCAAGCTTTACCGGCGACCTCAACTGGAGCGCAGAGGCTCTGACCAACGTTGTCAAGAACTGTGTGGAACACACCCCTGAGGGTGGGAAGATCGAGATCATCTACAGCGCCAATGCCCTATACGCTGAGATCGTTGTCAGCGACGATGGCGAGGGGATCGCGAGCCGGGACATTACGGACATCTTCAACCGTTTCTATCGCGGTAAGAACGCCGACGAGAACAGCGTCGGCATCGGGTTGGCCATGGCCAAAGCCATCTTCACCGCCCAGGGCGGCGATATCTCCGTCCGCAGCGAGCGCGGCGTAGGGACGAGCTTTATTATTCGGATCTTCCGCGGGGTGGTGTAGAGCGCGGTCGTTTCGATCAGGGGGATAGGGCTTGACAATCAGTTATTAAAAAAACTACACTCCAGCCTCAAATTTATTCAGACGATAAGGATTGAAAAGGAGAACTCACATGAGAAAGCTTTGGGTCAAGGCCTGGATCACCTTCGATGGGGTCTTTGATGCGGATACGATGGATTACTGGTGGCAAAATACGAATAACCCTGAAAGAATGGAGTACATCATGGAGCAGTACTCCCATGGCGATATTTATATGATGGGACGCACCACCTATGAGATGCTCTCGCCAGGCTGGTCCAAAGATACGACTGAGTTGGGACAGATTCTCAACCGCATGCATAAATATGTGATCTCCACCACCCTCACCGAGGCTCCCTGGAAAGAATCGACCATCATCCGGGAAAATGTGGTGGAAGAAATTGCCAAACTGAAACAGCAGCCGGGCAAAGATATCATTATCGACGGCAGTGCGACCCTGGTCAAATCGCTGCAAGGAACGGGCCTGATTGACGAGTATCGCTTCCTGGTCGAACCATTTATCATGGGCAGAGGAAGGCGGTTCTTCGCGGAAGGGACGGCCATGCATAAATTGCGGCTGATCGAAAGCAAGATGCTCCATTCCGGGACCCTGGCCCTTATCTATCAGCCTGCCAACAAATAACCACCTCGTTTGTCCGAACATAACTGTCACTTTGGAAAAGCAGCTTGGTCATCTGCCAGCTTTTTCCCCATGATGATCCTCAAGCACCTCGGTAACCCGCCACGATGATCAATATTGTCTGTATGTGAATAAACTGTCACAATTGCAGTCACTGCAGTGTCACTCGCCGTCCCTATACTGTGAATATCGGTACGATAAAAATCTTGGAGGCACATTGTGGAAATTCTCAAGGTGAACAACCTTTCGAAGGTATATGGGAAAGGTGACACACAGATCAAGGCTCTGGATGACGTCAATTTCAGCGTGGAAAAAGGCGAATTCATCGCCATCGTCGGCCCTTCCGGCTCAGGCAAATCGACGCTGCTGCACGTTCTGGGCGGGGTGGACACGCCCAGTTCCGGCCAGGTGTTGGTGGATGGCACGAACATCTGCGCCCTCGACCAGACGAAACTGGCGATCTTCCGCCGCCGGCAGATCGGCCTCATCTACCAGTTCTACAACCTGATCCCCATTCTTAACGTCGAGGAAAATATTACCCTGCCGCTGCTCCTGGATGAGCGTAACCTGGACGAGGCGCGCCTTAAGGAGATCGTCGCTACGCTGGGGCTGACGGACCGGATCGGGCACCTGCCCAACCAGCTCTCAGGCGGGCAGCAGCAGCGTGTCTCCATCGGCCGCGCGCTGATCAATACCCCCGCGCTGATCCTGGCCGACGAGCCGACCGGCAACCTCGATTCCGCCAATTCCAAAGAGATCATCGCGCTGCTCAAGCTCTCCAACAAGCGTTACCACCAGACGCTGATCCTGGTGACTCACGACCGCGACATCGCCCTGCAGGCCGACCGCATCATCACTTTCGGCGATGGGCGGATCCTGCGTGACGAGGCGTTACGGGCATGAACATCCTGACGACGTATACACTGAAGTACCTGCGGCTGAACCGGAAGCGTACGGCGGTGACCATCCTGGGCGTGATCCTGTCCGCTGCCCTGATCTGCGGCGTGTTCCTGCTGGGGGTCAGCTTCCAGAAGGTTATGATCAACCACGAGATCTTCATGACTGGGAATTGGCACGCCCGGTTCCACAGCGTGCCCTATGCCAACTCGAAATACATCACCGACAACAGTGCCGTCCAGACGGCGATGCTGAGTGCCTGGCTCGGGAATGCCACCTATGGCAGCCATAATGCCGTTCGTCCCTACCTGTATGTCACGGCATTCGATGCGCTTTCCTTCCAAAATCATTCCATCAAGCTGATTTCCGGACGCTTCCCTCAAAAAGAAGATGAGTTGCTCATTTCGCCGGTGATGATTCGGGACTCTGGCCTGGACTTGAAACCTGGTTCCACATTGCAGGTAACGTTTGGACAGCGGAATATCCCCAACCACGATGAGCTCGTCAAGGCCTGGGGAGGAGAAGAATTTGTCGCTCTGGCTGACGGAGAAACCTTTACCCCGTCCGTTTCCAAAACCTACACGGTGGTCGGTGTAATGGCGCCGTTGCCCGATGAGACGGGCATGCCCGCCGATTTCCCGGCCCTGACATACCTCGACTCGAAGCAATTGGCAGCCACAGACAAAGTGGACATCTCAATCCTTGCACGTGATCCACGTACCCTTTCTACCAGTGCGCCAGAGATGGCAAAGAGCGCCGGGCTGGAGGTGAACACGGGTCGGGGTAGCCAATCGGCTGAGGAGAGCATTTCTTATAACGAGGACCTGCTGCCCTGGATGGGTGGGAGCGGCCGTTCCAACTACGTGCGCTCCTACCTTATGGTCATCTTTTTCCTTATCGCCCTGATCGTGTGCGGCTCGGCCCTGCTGATCTATAACGCCTTCGCCATCTCGATCGGCGAGCGTAAAAAGCAGTTCGGCATGTTCGCCAGTGTGGGCGCCACCTCGGCGCAGATCCGCCGCATCGTGCTAACCGAAGCCGGGGTCATCGCGGCGATCGGCATCCCGCTGGGAATCCTGGGCGCCATCGCCGGGGTCGCGATCCTGGTGAAGCTGACCCAGGGAATTGTCTCCCAGTTGATCATTGATGCAGAGCAGGGGCTGCCGCTGGTGGTCTCACCATGGGTCATCGGACTGACCGTATTGTTCTCCGCGGCGACCATTCTGCTCTCGGCCTGGATCCCCGCCCGGCGCGCCTCCGCGGTTTCGCCGATCGAGGCCATCCGTCAAAGCGGCGAGATCCAGGAGGGCAAGCCGCTCCATCTGCGCGCCAACCCGCTGATCCGGCGTGTGTTTGGGTTCGAGGGCGAGCTGGCGCTCAAATCCCTGCAGCGCGACCGCAAGAGATACCTCACCACATTACTTTCGCTCATGATGAGCATCATCCTGTTCGTGGCTTTCAACGCCCTGAGGTTGTATACCGACACCACCACCAACCTGGCTGTCCAGGCGATGAACTACGACCTGCAGATCGACCTGGATTACCGTCAAAGTCATGCCAAGGATTTTGCCGACCGGGTCAGCCAACTGCCAGAAGTGCAACGGGTTTCCTACGATCGCTGCTCCCACGAGCAGTACATCCCCCCACGCGCGGTGATCACCGACCCGGCGTACCAGGCCCTGCAGGAGATGACCAGTCTTGAATTTGAATCTCTACCTATACCTGTAGGCGATACCTATGCGTTTGTGCTCAAGGTGTGTACTGTGGGACCGTCCGAGTTTGCCCACTACGCTGCGCAGCTCGGTCTCGACCTACAGGAGTATT
>JBLMZU010000276.1:0-6308 GCA_050258995.1 Bacteroidota bacterium | reverse complement strand
CTCCACGAAAGCAGCGTACGCCTGCCGCCGACATCCGTCAGTGGGCGCGAGAGATGCAGCCAGTGGTCCTGGGGCACATCGCCGCGCGCGATGGCGATCAGGCTGGCGATACGTGCCTCGGACGCCAGTAAATCATAATAGTTGGAGTCCAGGCGTCCGGACTCGGCATTATAGCCAATGTGGAAGACGTGCCGGTCGGAATCATACAGGAACGTAAAGTCCATCTCGTCAAAAAGCGTTTCAGCCCGTTGGGCAACCGATGTGAAATCAGCCAGAAGCGAAGTGCTCAGCTTTTGCGCGGACTTCAGATCATAAGATAGCACCTCGAACCAGTCGAACGCATCCGGGTGCCCATAATCCATCAAATCCATCAGCGTTGCCATGAGACTGTTGGCCTCATCCGCAATGTGGGCCACATCCCCGATCCTGGGCTGCAGGGAAAGTGTTGCGAGAAGCACGTTCCAGGTATTTTCAAGTTCCACCTCTTTCCCGGGTTTACTATGGAGAGTGGGCGCCTCAGAAAGGGCGAGCAGCCATGGCGCCAGAATCTGCAGGTCGGTGCGCAGATGCCGCAGCTGGTACTTGACGCGCTGGATCCAGGTCGATAGCTCCTGCAGTGAATTGGACGAGGGCTGCTCCTGGGACTCCTGGATCGCCTTCCAGAGCATGCCGTCGAACTCCGACTGCCCGTCTTCGAGAAATTTTGCCAGGCGGGTTGCTGAGAATTCGGCAGGTCGTGCAAGCGTTTCCACCTGTTCCCGGAGCGATAGGATGGCCTCTCGAAAGGGGCCGGCAGGCTTTCCAATCCCTGAGCGGTCCAGTGCGAACAGGAGCATGTCGATTGTATCGACCAGGCCCCGCCATTGCACGACGGGGGAGGACAGGATCTCTTCGCAGCCCTGCTTGAGGGCCAGCAGGCAGGCAGCCAGATTGCCGCTATCCACCGTGGAGATATAGCGGGGCGGGAGAGGCGTGGAGCTGCGGGTGTCGTACCAGTTCAGGAAATGACCGCGCAGGCGCTCGAGAGCCTCGAGGCTGTCGAATGCATCCCGCAGGCGCACGGAAAGCTCTGGCGCGCCCATGTATCCCATATCGTGCGCGGCCAGCATGGCGAGCAGCATCAATCCAACGTTTGTAGGGGACGTCTGGTGCTGGATGCGTCCCACCGGGTTCTCCTGATAATGATCGGGCGGCAGCCAGCGGTCCTGGGGACCGACGAATTGTTCGAAATACAGCCAGGTGGAGCGCGCCAGCAATCGAAGCTTTTTTTCCTGGGCCGGCGTGATCCTGATCTCCGGCTGCCGGTCGGGGATGCTGATACGGGCCGCGACGGTGGGTGAGACGACCCAGCCGATGAGGAACCAGGCCGCGATCAGCATCACATGGGGTTCCTGGAGCAGCAGGATCAACGTCAGGGCGACCGTAATAAGCGGCACAAGGACCATCGCCTGCCAAGCGGATTTCACCTGCAGTCGCTTTCCAAACAACTGAACGGTATGGGCGGCGGTCATCCATTCCAGCATTCGCTTATGGGAGATGTACAGCCGGTTGAGCGTGGTCGCAATGGCATCCAGATGGACCAACGCTTCGTGCGGCAGGAACAGGACCTCAAAAAAAGATCGCAGGACCGTCAGGCGAATCGACCTCGTCTCGAATTTGGGATATTCCTCCTTCACGTTGCGCAGCAGCTCCGAAAGCAGGCTCGTGAGCAGCGGAATCCAATACGGGCCAAGCGCAAGCAACGTCCAGGCGAGCTTGGGACCGGGCAGATACAGCCAGCCACAGATCAATAAAGCAAAGGCTGCCACCGGGATAAGGCTGCGGCGCATGTTGTCGAGAATTCGCCAGCGGTCGATGAGCGAAAGCTGATTTCGCTCCTTCCCGTTCTTCCGGGAAGGGACCCAGGCTCCCAGCCAGGGTAGCAACTGCCAGTCACCACGAATCCAGCGGTTCAGGCGGTCTGTGTAGGCGAGATAGTGAGGCGGATAACTTTCGAACAGGAGAATATCGGTGACCAGGCCGCATTTTCCCTGCAGGGCTTCGAATAGATCATGGCTGAGGAGATGGTTTTCAGGGACCTTGTCGTGCAGGCTCCTGCGAAATGCATCCACATCATAGATTCCCTTGCCGACGAAGTTGCCTTCTCCAAAAAGATCCTGATAGACGTCCGATACGGCGCGGCTGTAGAGGTCGATGATCGAATCGCCGGCGTATGTGCGTGTGAAAAGGGACTGGTTGACCACCGACGGCCTCACCTGGACCCGCGGCTGCAGGATCGAATATCCCACTTCGACCTGCCCGGACACCGGATCGAACACTGCGCGGTTGAGGATGTGAGCCAGTGTGCCAATCAGCCGCCTCGCCGCCTCGCGCGGCAGTAAAGTATCGGCGTCCAGCGTAATGGCATACTTTACGGCGTCGAGCTGCTGCAGCCCGCCCACTTGTATCTTATAGGTTGTGTTGTGGTCCCCTCGCAGGAGCTCGTTGAATTCCTCCAGTTTGCCGCGCTTTCGCTCCCAGCCCATCCAGCACTCCTCGCCGGGATTCCAGATGCGCTCGCGGTGGAAGAGGAAGAACGGGCGATAGTTCGGCGTGCCGTAATCCTCATTTAATTGATCGATCCGCTTCGTTGCCTTGCGGATCAGTTCCTCATCCGTAGGCATGTCTTTTTCGGGCGCGTCGGCATAGTCGGTCAGGAGCGCAAAATACAGGTTGTGGTCGGTATTGGCGACGAAGTGATTCTCGATCTGGCGGGTCAGGAAGTTCACATCCTCTTCGGTGCCCAGCAGAGCGGGGATGACGATGATGGTCTTGTATTCAGGCGGGACCCCCTCCTTCAATTCGAGCTTGGGAAGGATGCGCGGGGGCACAATCAGTGCCACCAGCCAGTTGATAAGATGATTTGCCACGGCCGAGGCCGGCAGAATGGCGAGCAGGAGGATCAGGCCAATTTGAATCGGCGCGGCATGAATGCGTATGGAAAAATATAATGCCAGCGAGAGCAGTGTTGCTGTCAGAAAGACGATGCTTCCCAAGTAGGCGATCGTCGGATGATCCCGGACGAGGCGCAGGAAAGCTGCACGGGCCGAGGGCCTGAAACGTATTCTCTTTTCGAGCTTTGGAAGTCCTTCTGCGATCAAATAGGTGCCGACGTGCCTGGCGCGCGGCGATGTCCCGGCCGCGGCAAGCTCAATGGCACGTTTGGCGACCTCGATTTCATCCATGGAGGCGCCGCGGGCCAGCTCTTCGACGACTCCCCGGTACTGGTTGCGCGTTTCGAAGTCCGACAGGGCGTAGACGCCGGCCGGGTCCTCTTCCAACGTCCTTTCCAGCAGACTGGTGGATTCGAAGAACTCCTTCCAGTCGATCGTGGCGATCAGGCGCAAATTGAGGATGGAGTTAATGACCTTCGTCTCCGAGTCGGTGTCGGCTTCGACGGAGGCGGGCCGGATCTCCTTCCAGAGGGCGGTCACCGGCATGATCGTCCACTGCAGTTTGGTGATCTCGGCCAGTCCTTCTGCCAGTGTTTCCAGGACCGCCAGGCGCAGCAGGAGTGGGAGGGCCCAAAGCTCACCGATCTGCAGCGGAGTCACTTTTTGGAAGGCCTGCACAAAACCCTGGATGCGCTCGAGGTCCAGCCGGGGAGCGCGATCGTTGACGCCCATCGCCAGATAGCCGATGCGTGTCAGGCCGTCCTGTGTTTTCGGCAGGCGGGCATAGTAATCAGGCGGCAGGTCCTCCTCCAGGACGCGCAGGGCCTGCTCGAGAATATAGAAGTTATCGAGCAGCCATTCAGAGACGACCGAAACAGCGGCTTGTGTGTTCGAAGCGGATTCGAAATAGCCGTAGGCAGCCTGAAACAAGGTCTGCATCTTTTTTAAACGGTCGGCGATGGGAAAGGGACCTGTGCGCGGCCTGGCATCCTTTAGCTTTTCCGCCAGGCTCGCTGCAAGTGTATCGGTGTGTAAGGAAGCGGCGCTGTACGTGTCGGTGGAAGTTTGAAGCATCGACTAATGACCTCTCGATTCGACGATGGCCTGTTCGGCCGGTGTTGGCAGCATTTCGTTCTCTGAAACGTCCTGGATGATCATCAGGGGCGCCGTCCCATGGGCGATCAGGCTGGTTGTGATGCTCCCATAGGGCCAGCGTCGCTCCCCGGTATCGCCGTGGGCGACCAGCATGACGAGGTCCGCCCGCGATTCCTCCACCATATCGTGCAATGCGCTGATGGCATGGTCCGCAACGTTGACATGCGTCTCGGTATCGATGCCTTTCAGGGCAAGCTGGGTCTGGATCTGCTTGTGACAGTGCTCGGCCGTTTTCTGGTTGATGTCGGATAACTGGCTGGCAAGGTTCATTTCCTCCTCGGAAAGAGGCATGCGCTGGATCAGGGCCGGCTTTTCCACAATTGTGCCAATGATGACGCGCGCATTGTGATATTGCGCCAGGTTGATCGCAAAGGGGATGATGTACTCGCCGCGCGGGGAACAATCCGAGGCAACGAACAGCTTTTTGTAGGAGACCTGCAGGTTGTCCTCCATGTTGTAGGCCCGCGCCAGCAGGATGGACCGGTAGGAGCGCAACAGGACCTTTTGCACCACGCTGCTCACATTCCAGCCGCTCAGGCCGGTCCGTCCGTGCGTGCTCAGGGCGATCAAATCCACGGCATTCGTGCGCGCGTAGTCGATGATGCCCTCCGCCGGGCTGCCTTCCACGATCACATGCTCCACCTCCAATCCCTCCTTTTGAAGCTGATCCATCTTTTGCTCCAGGTACCTCTCTGCGTCCTGCTTTTGCATATGCCAGCCCAGCGGGTCGACAGGCGGACTGCCGTCCCGGTTCTCAGGATGTTCGAGTACATGGATCAAGGTGACGCGGGCCTTCGTCACCGGGGCAATCTCTTTAACATGGGGCAGAACGCACTCTGCCAGTGTGGATCCATCCAGTGGAACAAGGATGTGATTGAACACAACAGCCTCCAATTCCAGAAGTTAAGATTATTAACGATGTGAGTATGATGTAGAGTACGGATTTTCCCCCATGCGTGATTATAAAACACTATTGATGCGAATGTTTAAATGAACGGACCACCCGCCCGGGTGGTCCGTTCTTCATTTTTGCCGCGAAAATGCTCAGCAGATGCGCATATCCCAGAATTTGACGACGACCGGTTCCAAGATTTCCCGGATCTTGTTCTTTTCAAGGCCCTCCACCTTGAATGTAACCACTCGCGAGTTCGCGTCCGGGCCGGAAAACATGCCGAAGGAGATAAAGTTGCCGCCGTTTTGGGCGATGGCCTGGGTCAGCTTTGCCAGCTCACCCGGTTTTTCGGCGATGGTGGCTGTCACACGCCAGGCTTTATGCCGCGCTCCCATCAGCTCGAGAAAGATCTTGAAGAGGTCGGTCTCTGTGATGATTCCGACCACATTTTTACCGCTGACGACCGGCACGCCGCCGATCTTTTTATCCGCCATGATCCGGGCCGCTTCCTCGATCGGGGTATCCTGGTCCACGGTGACGACTTTTTTCGTCATGACATCCTTGACCTTGACCTTGCTGATCAGGTAATTCAATTCCCAGACGCTCAGGCTGGTCACAGAGGATGGGGTGGCATTCAACAGGTCTCGTTCAGACACAATGCCAGCCAGCTTGCCGTCCTTGACGACCGGAGCGCGGCGAATGTGTTCCTTTCTGAACATGGCAAGCACATCATTAATGGGCATATCGGGTGCGACTGAAATCACGGGACGGGACATTCTTTCACCGACAAACATTTTAACCTCCATGGGGGTAAGCGACTGACGACGCGGATTGTGAAATATCTTAAAATGATTATAAGGCGGGTTGTCGCGGCGCCTGTCACCAAAGCGGCGTGTACAAGGTCATATTGTGGACAAATACGCTGTTCGAGCCTCTCGTGGAGCTGTCCTGGGATGACAAAACCGCCCACCGGGGCGATGTGCGGCTGGCGATATTCAATGGAAGCTACATTCCAAAATAAGCGAGAGGATCTCCAGGCGTTGTGCGATTATATGGTTAGAGAAACTAATCAAGGAAAAAAGGTGGGGAGATATCCTTTCATTGTTTGGTTGGAAGGGGCAGATTTGGGCTCATTTTTTGTTGGGCTGTTTATGCCAGGGTTATCCGGGATATGGCAAGCAGGCGTCGGAGGCGCAATCTTTTTCTTTCTAGGTATCTCTCTTATAAAGAATCATAACAAATGAGTCAACTTTTCAAAGGTACAAGCTGTGCCTTTGCGACTAGTTTGTCCAACTCAATATCTAACTGGCGAAAAACGTGTGCAAGTT
>JBLMZU010000275.1:0-7166 GCA_050258995.1 Bacteroidota bacterium | reverse complement strand
CCTGTTTTGGGATCGGGCTCCCTGGCATCGTGGCAAAGCGATTGATGAGGTACTGACGCAGAACCCACGTTTGGAAATCATTTCCTTCCAACGGCCAGTCCAGAGGTAAATCCACAGGAATATGTTTGGAAATCTACTCGAAAAGAAGTTAGGTGATTGGTGTTAACCAGAATAGCTCTCAACAATTGTTGATTCCTACTTGTATATGACGCGGAGTTTTGTTTATAGCCAGACCACCGGAATCATGATGACAACTTTGTAAATGTTCGTTATCCTTATTAAGTAGTATCTGCAATTCGTTGTGCAAACCTGGACGAAGTGGACAGATTCCGGTGCCTGGCATTCGCGGGATGGCTGCACCTACTACAACAAAACTTCGTTCAAAAGTATTCCATTCATGAAGACACCAGACTCCAGGATCCGGCGCGGAATTCAAGCCCTCACTGCCTTCATTTTGATCGGCCTGTCGGCGGTAGTATACTCGCGAGCCTCAGGGTTGTCTCAAACCGAGACAATGAAAACGAACATTCCATCTGCATCCGAACCCGTTGTCCTTACCGATGCGCAGGGGGAATACCCGCTGGGTTTGCATATGGATATTCTCGAAGATTCCAGCGGGGACTTAACCATCGACCAGGTCTCTTCCCCAGCCTATGACGCGCAGTTTATCCCCAGCCAAAGCGAAGCGCCCAATTTTGGTTTCACAAACAGTGCCTATTGGGTGCGCCTGGAGCTGAACAATGAAACTCGTAAGGCCGATGACTGGCTGCTGGAGGTGGATTTTGCCAATATGCACTACGTGGACCTCTACACGCCTCTGCCGGATGGCAACGGATTTGAGGTGAAGCAAACCGGCATCCTGAGACCTATTTCCACGCGGGATGTTATCCATCCACAAATAGTTTTCCACCCGTCTGTTCCCGCCCTGGGCAGGCAAACATTCTACCTGCGCTTCCAAAGCGGCGCGTCGATGGTCCTGGAGCTTACCCTGTGGACGCAGAATGCTTTCCTGATCCACTCTCAATGGCAACATTTATGGAGCGGGTTATTTTTCGGTATCCTGATCGGTTTGGTGGTATACAACCTGTTCCTGC
The DNA here is from genome assembly GCA_050258995.1 of Bacteroidota bacterium. Classification (GTDB taxonomy): domain Bacteria; phylum Chloroflexota; class Anaerolineae; order Anaerolineales; family Villigracilaceae; genus Defluviilinea. The sequence goes on along the minus strand of JBLMZU010000275.1, from coordinate 6,072 downwards.
TGTTTTCATTGCGGGATGTGAATAGCCTGTATCTTGTGATCGAGCTCGTTGCGACGATTTTCTTCGTTTCCACCTATGATGGGTATACCCAGATTTATTTAATACCCAATCTCTATTATTTAGTCCAATACTATTACCCGTTTTCTTTTTTTCTTCTCATCTTCTCGATCGTTTTGTTTGCCGATTCTTTTCTAAAAATAAGGACACAGCTTCCGAATCTGCATGCCGTAAATGTTACGATCCTTGTAGTCTGGGGTGCGCTGGTGCTCCTCATTCCATTTGCCAGTTATTATTTTCTTACCAACCTGTTTACACGCTGGGGATTGGTTTCCCTGATCGTCGTCCTGATCGACGGCATCGCATCTCTGCGTAAAGACGTCCGCCCCGCCTGGCTGTTCCTGATCGCCTGGGCCGGCCTGACTGTCTCTCTCTCCATAACGATACTGCTCCGGTTGGGGTACATCTTCGATACGTTTTTGACGGAGAATCTATTCAGGTTTGGGTTTCTGTGGCAGGGCGTGTGCTGGTCGATCGTCCTGGCCGACCGCATCAATCTATTGAAGGCCGAAACAGAAGCTGCCAACCAGGATCTGCGGACCAGCGAGCACAGCCTGTCTCAAATCCTGGAAGGGATGCCGCTGGGCGTGGTGCTGTATGGGAAGGACCATAAACCAAAGTACATCAACCATCGCACGGTGGAACTCCTCAGTAACCCGGCCCGCGGTCTCCGGCCGGATCTTTCCGCCGGGCGCACCCTGGCGGAGATTATCCGCTATTATTCATTCAGGTCGGCGAGAAGGGACGAGGAATACCCCCTGGAAAGCTTCCCTCCCTACAATGCGCTGCAAGGCGCTGCGGCCCATACGGATGACCTCGAGATGGACCAGGGTGACAGGCGGATTCCGCTGGAAATCTGGGCCAGCCCGATCAAGGATGATCAAGGGAATGTTGAATCTGCAGTGGTCGCATTCCAGGATATCACCCAGCGTAAACAGGACGAAGCCGAGCTGGAGGAATATCGGAGACATCTCGAGGCCCTTGTGGGTAGAAGGACAGTAGAGCTGGATGCTGCGAACCAGGAATTAAAGCTGCGCCTGGAGTGGATGTCGGCCATCGTCCTCGTAACGGAGACCATGGCCCGTTCTTCCGATTTCACCCAGATCTACGAAAAGATCATCGAGATCATCAATCGTCTGTTCGCCATCCAGGATTCATTCATTGCAGAGCTGGATGAGAGCCGGGAGCACTTAAAAATCCTGGCCCACTCCTGCCGCAGTGAAAACCACCCGGATCTGGTCGGTTCGCTCACAACACTCCCGGAGAATACCCTGGCGGCTTCGATGCGGGAACCAGGCAAGCTCGCCTTCCTTTCAAAGGAACAGCTTGACCTCATGAACGGGCCGATTGGCATCCATATCCAGGTCACAAAGATTCAAGGAATTGTTCTAATGCCCCTGCTCCTGCGCGAGAAGGTCTTCGGGTTCCTGGGATTGGAGGTGTGCGAGGAGGGCAGGACAACCTCGAGTGAAGAAGCCAACCTGCTGCGTATCTTTTCGCTCGATATCGCTCAATTAATTGAGGACAGCCGTCTCTTCGAGCAGTCCAAGGCGCTGATCACCGCGGAGGAACGCAACCGCCTGGCGCGCGACCTGCACGATTCGGTCACGCAGACCCTGTTTACAGCCAGCGTGCTTGCCGAAGCAGCCCCGCGGATGTTTGACAGGGACCAGGTGATCGCCCGCCAGTATATGGCAGAGCTGAATATGTTGATCCGCGGCGCCCTGGCCGAGATGCGATCCATGCTGATCGAGCTGCGCTCCGGGGAGCTGCAAGAGCAGACTCTGGACCAGTTGCTGGCCACACTGGTGGAGGCGGCGCAGGCGCGTACCAACGGCACAGTTAGCCTGTCGACCATGCCAGTCTCCGGGCTGCCAAAAGACGTGACTGTGACGCTTTATCGAATCGCCCGGGAAGCTTTGAACAATGCAATCATTCATGCCGAGGCAACTGAGATCCATGTTTCCCTACTTGCAGATCCGGGTGAGGTGGAGATCCATATTCAGGATAATGGCTGCGGATTCGATGCAAATGATCTGCCGGTGGATCACTTTGGGATTCGAATCATGGGCGAACGTGCGAAGGGGATCGGCGGCGATGTGCAGATCCATAGTGAGCCCGGTCATGGGACAGATATCGTAATCAACTGGCCGGACGGTGCGGGAGGATGAGCAGACTATGATGGTTCCCAAAACGATCAAAGTGATGATCGTCGACGACCACCCGGTCGTGCGCGGCGGTCTGAAGAAAATGCTGCCGGTGTTCGATGACCTGGAGCTGACCGGCGAGGCGGAGAATGGCAGCGCAGCGCTGGACTGCCTGCGCCAGAATCTCCCCGACGTGATCCTGATGGACATCATGATGCCGGGTATGAACGGCATTCTGGCCACACGAACGATCCTGGAGCAGTATCCACAGGTAAAGATCATTATGCTGACCAGCTTTCCAACAGATGACCTGATCCAGGAAGCACTGGAAGCGGGTGCAACCGGCTATCTTCTCAAGAACGCCCCCATCGACACCATCGCAGACGCCATTCGCTCAGCCTATGCAGGGCAATCTATCCTGGCACCCGAGGCAACGAATGCACTGTTGCGCATGAAAAGGATTCCGCCAAAACCGGGACAGGATTTGAGCAAACGGGAGCTTGATGTTTTGGCGCTGATCATCGAAGGATTGAGCAATGATGAAATCGCCGAACGGCTCATGATCAGCCCGTCCACGGCCAGGCAGCACGTCAGCGCCTGCATCCTGAAACTGGGCGCGGCAAACCGGGCCCAGGCTGCTGCTCTGGCGGTAAAACTTGGTCTCGTGCCCTGATCCATAAGACTTGATGCCAACATAATCATTGATTGCCCGACCGAGGTCCGCCTGAAAAGCAGACGGTCCCTTTTTCGTTTCCCCGATGCCCAAGGTTTTGGATGGTTTTCACGAGCTTTAACACCAGCCAGAAGCCCTTCATTGATTTATCTCCCATATTGGGCAGCCCTTCTTTGTACCTGATCCACAGATTATTCGAAAAAATAGACCGTTAAGTCTATTGGACCTCTGTCTGAACAGTGGATGCTTTTCCAGGCGAGGTATGCCATACTTCCATTGCCCCAACAGGCATTTTTCAGGCCCATGCTCCATTTCAACGGTGGAGCAGCGGAAAGCGTGAATAAAAAAGTATGCTGGAATGGAGCGGGTGGATCATTACATGGCAAAGCTGCGAGTATTCATAGGGTTCGCGGATGAGAAGCTTCGAGTTGCAATGCTTCTGCTCCTGGGTTCGGAGCATGGTGTGGTCATCGTGGGTATCACCGATCGTTTGCCGGGGCTGGTCCCCCAGGTGGATGCAACCCAGCCGGATGTATTGCTCCTTGACTGGGAGCTGTCTTCGCAATCGCTGGCGAAACTTATCACTGACATTCGCAATCTTGGGCATCCGCTCAGGATTGTTTATTTATCCAGCAAACCGGAAAATGAAAAGGAGGTACTGGGGGCCGGAGCAGATACCTTTATTGCCAAGAATGCCCCTCCCGACAAGCTTCTTTTGATCCTGCACGGGCAACAATCAAGACTAACGGAAATATCCAACCCGAAATAAGGAGAAACGAAAATGCCCTGTCTATTCGCCCTCATGGCTGGTTTTGCCCCTCGTCTGGCCACACTTTTTCTCTGGCTGGCCCGCCCCACCATGTTCAACGCTGCCTTCAATGGAAGCTGGTTCTGGCCGCTCCTGGGCGTCATCTTCCTGCCGTTTACCACCATCATGTATGTGATCCTGTGGTCACCGGGAATTGGCCTGACTACCTGGGATTGGATGTGGCTTATCCTGGCTGTTGTATGCGATCTGATGCACTACAGCAGCACCGCTTATTCAAACCGCAACCAGATCCCAGGCATGTCGTCGACCGCCCCCACAGTCACCCCGCCTGTATAGTCCCGGGTGAGTAAGGTTGTGCAAACAGCTCGTTCTTGAGCCCTTTGACGATCCCCCAAGTGACGGAGACACTTTTCCGCTGGTTGAAGGATGTAGCTGAGAAAGTTTTTCCTACAATAAAAAATAGGAACCTGATCAAAGTTAGAGAAAGCCAGGGAGTTGCCTGTGAGATGCAGGTGTTTGGGCAGGCTTCATCGCTCAGGCAACTCGATCCTTCAAGAAAGAATGAAACCCAATTGTAAAGAATGGAGAGAAAAATGACATACGGTCCGATTGATTTTGTAGCACTCGAGTTCAAAGGTAACCAGTTCAAGGGCGAGATCCTGCCCGCCCTGCTGGACCTGGTGAACCGGGATGTCGTCCGGGTGATCGACATGATCGTCGTCAAGAAGGACGCCGATGGCACAGTCACCACACAGGAAATGCAGGAGCACGATGATGCGGTTCTGGCTGTCTTCAACCCCCTCAAGGCCGAGATCAACGGCATGATCCAGGTGGAAGACATCGAGATGATCGGGGAGAAGCTGGAACCAAATAGCACCGCGGCGGTGATGCTCTTCGAGAACCTGTGGGCGGTCAACTTCGTGAAGGCGGTCGAGAACGCCAACGGCCGGGCGGTGATGCACGTGCGCATCCCGCATGAAGTGGTGGTCGAAACAATGGAAAAGATCGCCGGCGAGGAAGCCAAGCAGATCGCCGGATCAACCCCTGCAGCTGAAGCTGCTTAATAGCGAAAAGAGGTCAACATGATGCGAAGAAGAATGGTTGGAAGAAGTATTGCTCGTGTGGCGGTTGGCACGGCCGTGGTGGCCGGGACAGCCGGTGCAGTACGCCACCACCAGGATCAGAAATATGCCCAGCAGGATGCGGCTTCACAGCAGCAGTATGACCAGGCGTACCAGCAGGGCGCGGCCGATGCGCAGGCACAGCAGCAGTCACAATATGCGCCGCCCCCGCCCCAGGTCGCGGCTCCCCAGGCGCCCGCCCAGGGCGACCTGACATCGAAGCTTAATGAGCTCGCCCAGCTGCACACTGCAGGCGTGCTCACCGATGAAGAGTTTTCCGCTGCCAAGGCAAAACTCCTGGCAGGCTGATCGTTCACCTGCCAAATCAGTATTTTGACTTTTGGATGGTGCGCAGGTCCGCTGATTCTGGCAGCCTGCGCATCCTCTCAAAGGCAAAGTGCCCGAACCATGCACTGTAGACCGCGCCCTTGCGGCGGTCTCATTAAGAAATAAGGAGAAATATTATGCTCGACCTTCCACTGGAGTATGCCCTGATTAAATTCAAGGGCAACAAGTTATCAGGCAAGATCGTCCCCGAGCTTCTGGACCTGGCGGATCGGGGCATCGTGCGCTTTATAGATATCGTCTTTATCCAGAAGGAAAAAGACGGGAATACGCGCACCATTGAACTCAACGACATCGACCAGGCATCCTACGAAATGTTTGTCCCCATCGGCCAGCACGTTTCCAGCCTGTTTACTGAACAGGATCTGGAGATCGCGGCCGGCAAGCTGCCCAAAAATTCAGCGGCAGCGCTGCTTCTGTGGGAGAACCTGTGGACAACCAATCTCCGCAAGGCCATCCTGGATGCCGGCGGCTCTCTTGTAGAGCGCGGCCAGATACCAACCGAAGTGGTGCAGGAGTTCAAAAAGGAGCTCGCCGCGGAAAATAAGAAGAAACCAGCGGCCAAGAAAACTACTGCTGCAAAGAAGAAACCAGCAGCGAAAAAGTCTTCGTCTGCGAAAAAGTAGCCGAATTGAACATTTATTCAAATCATTAACAGGAGATACAAACATGCCTATTAGAAGAAATCCCCCCGGACCTCGTGGCGGCATCGGCCGCGGTCCCAACCCCCCCGGACCTGTCGGTGGCATTGGCCGCGGTCCGAATCCTCCCGGGCCCGTCGGTGGCATTGGCCGCGGCCCCAACCCCCCCGGCCCTGTCGGCGGCATCGGCCGCGGCCCCAATCCTCCGGGCCCTGTGGGCGGCGTTGGCGTTTGACGTCTCATCAAACCCTGACTGCTGCGATAGCACAGCAACGGCGTTAGCTGTAGAACACAATAGTAAATAAAGAGGAAATAACCA
>JBLMZU010000274.1:0-9786 GCA_050258995.1 Bacteroidota bacterium | reverse complement strand
ATGATGGAGAGGTACGGGTCACTGATTGGATCAGAGGAGGCCTTGACAGAAAGATAGCCGAGCCCTGAGGTAACAGCGTATGCCTCATTCACAACGAAGGCAGTCCAGGCTCCCACCATTCCCATGGCTCGATCCCGCGAGCGGAAGCCCGCTCTCTGAAAAGCGTTTACTGTTTTCATATGAGAGACCTCCTTGCATCGGGCTAATATCCGCTTCACCAGCGCGGTGCAGACATTGGCTTGAAACCAGAGTTGAGACAAAAACCACGCAAATCCTGAGCGCCCGTTAGCTGAGGCGCGAAGCGCCACGTCGGTGTGCAAGCGGTTGTTGGGCGCACTCTTACGCGCCCTCTTGCAAATTCGGGAAACACATCATCCCGAATGGCATATATGCTGGTCGCGTCAGAACCGGATGGTGTGACGGCGCCACAGGCAGGCAGGTGATCACGAGCAGCCGAAGCAGTCTGCAATATCTCATCATGCACTTACCTCATCTGCATGCATTCCATACGAGAAGATAATTTGTAACCTTCCCGACTAACTGCTCCATTGCTTTTCTGTGCCGCCTCCAAAAAGTCTTATCGTGAAAAGGCATCTTCGTCCGGAACATTATCTTCCATCTAATCAGCAAGCGTTTGAATTTATATAGGTCCAGCGACGCTGCCAGTTTCAGATTTTCTGTTGCTCTTCCTGGATAGACCTAAAGGCTGCCTGCTTCGGTAGCGCAATCATGCTAACTAACAGTCCCAGCAGGAAGGTCGCTGCGCCGCTGAAGAATGGATAGTTGATATTAACGTCATAAATATAGCCACCCCATAACGGACCAACGACGCGTCCCAGGCTGGTGGATGCGCTGTTCAAGCCCATCACCGAGCCTTGATGCTCGCCTGCAAAACTGGAAATACACGAGTTCAGTGCAGGGCCGATCAAGGCCAAGGCAAGGATGAAGAACCCAAGTGCCACGAGCGTGGTGATGTAATCAACGGCCAAGGCCACCAACACGAAACCGACCGCGCCTCCCAGCAAGCCGGTTCTGATCAGAGTCAGGTCACCGAATTTTTTGCTGAGCGGACCAACCAATACTCCCTGTCCAAGGATCAATACGCCACCCATGACCATCCAGATTGCGCCGACTTGTTTGGTGTTGAATGCGAATTTGTCGATGGCGTATAAGCCGATCATGCCCTGGAAGTTGGTCATGCCGAAGCTCATAATGAAGGTGAGCAGGAGCAGGATTCCGGCAGGACCGCGAAGAATGCGCAGATAAATATCGAGCACGCCTGGACGTTTTGAAGTAACGCTGCCGGCATCCGGTTGACCCGTTGAAGAGGAGGCGGTTTTTGATTCCGGTAAAAGAAAAATCACCAGCAGGAAAGCTATGAAAGCAAGACCCGATCCAACGAAAAAAGGAAGGGAAAGCGAATCACTCGAAAGCAATCCGCCGAAGAGAGGTCCCAGAATGACGCCCAGCCCAACCATTGCACCCAGCTGCCCCATACCTTTGCTTTTTTCTTTTTGCTCGGTACTCTCTCCGATGTAGGCCATCGCAGTTGGCTGTGTCGCCGAGGACAGGATGCCAGATAGAGCCCGGGCGAGAAAAAGCATGGTGAAATTTGTCGCGAGACCGAACAAGAAAAGCGTGACAGCATAACCGAGCACACCAACGGCGAGGATGGGCTTACGCCCGTAACGGTCAGAGACACTACCCCAGATTGGGGCGCAGATGAGCTGCATCAACGAGTACGTGGACATCAGCCAGCCGAGCTCCGCGCCGCCCACACCGAAGCGCTCGATGTAGAACGGCAGGAGCGGCATGGCCATGGAATAACCGAGCATCACTACGAGCATGGTGAATGAAAGGATCAGCAGGTTCTTGCGCTTGGACGTATTCATGAGTCAGATTCCATTCAAGCTGTCCCACTTTCTGCCACTGCAGGTTTTCGATAGTTCATCTTAATGCCTGCCGTGATGATCGCGGCCGGGAGGAACCCCAGCATGATGGCTGTAGGGATATGGGATGAACCAAAGACAATGGTTTGATAGAGCCACGGAACAGCCGCATCGATAAACCAAAAGAGCAGGAAAATGCCCCACAGAGGCATCCGAATTGTCTGCCACCTGCGCCCAATCCAGAAGATAGTAATGGTGTTGATCAAGAAGGCGATAACAAACATCAACTGCATCTTGAAACTGGCCCCAGCGGCCTCAATGTCGATGCTGCCCGAACCCGTTGCGGCTGCATTGGCGTTCGCCCTGGCTGCAAGCAGAAGGCCGCCGACCGCATACCCAATGTACGCAAAACAGGCGGTCATGATTGCTTTGACAATTTCAGCAACCAATGAATTTTCCTTCTTCGTGGCTGCTTCATGGCTTTTCGCAGCCTGGCGCTCCCACCAGACCAACCAGATGGAAAAGACCAGGGTTTGCAGCAGGATCTCGGGCAAGCCCATCAGGTGGTACCACATTGGCAGCCTGCTGTAGAGCACTCCTTCAATGGAGCTGGGTGCAGCCGCAGGAGTGGATAGAATACCTATGGTAACGATCAAACCCCATAGATACAGCCAGCCATGTTTCTTTTCGATCAGAATCTCGCGAAACGGCCATAGACCGATTGCGAATATGAATCCGCGCAGAGGCTGGAGGAATGGACCTATGAGCACGTTGTGCTCATCAATCGGCAGCATGTAATCGCGGATGATCTCCCGCTTGAAGATCTCGCCATAGTCAAACACGTTCGACATGATGAGGCCAAAGAGGAAATAGGTGATCGTATGGACGACCATCACCCTGACGGAAAACATGAGAAAGGCTTTCCAATTCTTCTCTGTAGACATACCAAACTCCTTTCTTTTGGCATATCGTTTATGCAAATTCACCCCAAGCAATCTTTGCTGCTGAACCGCCAGGCCACGTCACTGACATGCCGACACCCATCAAACGGCGATCTAGGCTTGTGGGATATTCATAAGAACTCCTTTTGTTCAAATATCCTTTACATGGAAACAAGCGATACCGTTCCCGCGCCGCCATCTACAGTGATCATCTGCCCATCCGTCACGCGCCGCGTAGCGACACCCGTTGCCAGCACCGCCGGGATGCCATACTCGCGCGCCACAATGGAGCTGTGACTCAGAGGTCCACCGATATCGGTGACGATCGCCGATGCCCGCGCAAATAATGGCGTCCAGGCTGGCGTGGTGATGCCTGCCACGATCACATCGCCCGGCTGCATCTTGTCGAAATCCTCAGGACCGAGCATCACACAGGCCCGCGCGGTCACCTTGCCTGTGCTGGCGCCAAAGCCTTTGATGATATTCCCTGCCCCTTCATTGCTCGGGAAAAACCTGGTCATCCAGCTGGCTTTTGGCAATGTGGTGGGTGGGATGATATGCCGCATCGCCTCCCATTTGGCTTTGCGACGATCCACCGCAGCCGAAAAGTTCTTCAGCGTTTCGCCTCTTTCGAGGTGGGTGGCCAACGCGCCCAACTCCTGTGCTTCGAGCCAGTAGACATCCTGCGCACAGCCAATGGCACCGCCAGCTGCCGTACGCCTGCCCAGCTCGCTCAACATGAGGCGAATTTGCGGATGACCCAATCCCATATCTGCAATACTGTTCTCGCGCATTGGAGCTGTATCCTGTGCCAGCTTGAGTAGCTTGATGAAATATTTGCGGCGCAGCGGATCAAGCCGCCTGATGATCCTATCCGCCGCCTGTTGGCTCCGTTCCAGCGCAGCTCGTTGTCGCTCGTATGGATTGTTTTTCCCGGTCATGTAAACTTTCAGAGTTTCCACCAATGTTTCCGGTGCCTCTGCCGGGGTCGGCTTGGCAAAATCCAGGTCATAGATGGCGTGACCGAATTCCCGCAAATAACGATCGAAGCGCGCTGAGAATTCCTCCATCGCGTATACAGGTTTGGGGGAATGCTGAAGTGCCGCACAGAATTCATCCGCAGGCGTGCAGGTTAGGCAGTCCGCCAAGTCAGACTGTTCCTTCACCCACATTGCCAGATCGAACAAAGCCTTCTCGGATCTGACGGCGTGGTTCTCAGAGCCAAACACGAAGGTGGATGCATCGGGATCGGTTTTGCCTTTGACGAATGCATTATAGAATTTAGCAAAGATTACTTCCCTGATCATGGAGGTCGGGATGGTGCCCGACTGCGCCATGTTGTAATACTCCGCCGTCTCCGTGAAAATTTCACGGACGCCGCTCAGGAGTTCCGATGGAGCGAGCACGGCTATATCGTGCTCCTGCCACTTTTGTATCGTTGCCACAAACTCTTCCCGCGCCGTGACAGATCGTTGGCGGGCAGTTTTTAGGATCGGCCCAAACATCTTAAAGGATGCCTTGAACATCTGCCAGGTCATTTTGGGCGTAAATACGAAACCGACATACACGTAGTCGTTCAGCACAGCGAAGAGATAGTTGTTTTCTCCCGTCACACCAATTTCACTCATCAGCTTCATGGTTGACCTGTGTGCAATCGGCACCGCCAATGTGGCAAACAACGGTGAGATCGGCTCCGGTACGAACTCGGCAAAGCTGCCGCGCGCCAAGACCGCCTTAGGGTGTGGCAGCTTCCATTCCAGCACGTCCGGCAGTGAAGTGATTGGTCGCGCCTGCACGATGGCATACGTTCCGCTGGCAAGAGCCCACTCGATGTCCATTGGCATCCTATAAAGAGCCTCGATCTGCGCGCCATACCGCGCAAGTGTTCTAGCCTGTGCATTTGAAAGAACTTTTTTCTTCTTCTTTGAGTCTGGGACAGGTACATCCTGCGTGCCAAGATCTGTCCGAACGGTCATCACAGACTTTTCAACGGTTTCGCGACGGATCACCCGCCCCTTTTTCTTATCTATAGTGAGCGTATCAGGGGTCACCGCCCCGGCCACCACCGCCTCCCCCAACCCCCAGGCCGCGTTGATGAGGATCTCATTGCGATCTCCATTGATCGGATTGGCGGTGAACATGATCCCGGCAGCATCCGCAAAGACGAGTTTCTGCACGACAACTGCCAGCGCCACCGCGTTTTGATCAATGCTGTTCTTTACTCGATACGCGATGGCCCGCGCCGTCCAGAGTGAGGCCCAGCACCGTTTGACCGCGTCGAGTAGGGCATCTTTACCGTGAATATTCAGGAAGGTTTCCTGTTGCCCTGCAAAGGATGCTTCAGGAAGATCTTCGGCGGTGGCGGAGGAACGCACAGCAACCGATATTTGGGTTTCGTCACCCGCAGGTCCTGATGATTTGCGATTGAGTTCCATGTATGCAGCGATGACTGCCACGGAAACCTCTTCGGGGATGGTGGCATCCGTAAATACGCCACCGATCGAAACAGCGGCAGTTTCCAACGTGGAAGGAAGGGCGATGTCCACATCCTTCAGCGCGGCGAGGATCTTTGCCTGTAATCCGTTTGCTGCAACGAACCGGCAGTAGGCGTCAGTCGTGATGTGGAACCCAGCTGGGACAGGCAATCCTGCCAGTGCCAGTTTCGCCAGCGACATACCTTTGCCGCCGACATTCTCAATTGTGGCCTGTGAATCGGAAAGGGAAAGAATGAACGTAGACATGGTTCTCTCCTTGGAGCAATTGCTTGCTGCCCCTCCCTGACCTTACCGGGTCTACGCCGATTGGGACGATCCCGCAAGTATGTAGTTGTTTTAGTTCAACACACCGCCGAAGAAGATATCCATGGCATCCTTGAGCATTGCCTCCGGGCTGCCAGTCGGGCGGGTGGTGTAAATGACAGATGTCAACAGAAGCAACAGGGTTCGGGCAGCCAAAAGAGGGTTGATCTTGCGGAATTCGCCATTGCGAATGCCATCTTCGACGATGCTACATATCAGGTCTTGATATTCATGCCGCTTCTCTTGAATGCGTTCCTGACTCTCTGCTTTCAAGCGTTGGGATTCAAAACTCAACTTTACAAGCAATTGTTTATTGGCTTCCAGGAATCCCATTTGCATTTGCATGATCTGCTGAAGCTTCTTTTCAGCGCTCAAGTTTTTGCTTGTAATAGTCCGGGCATGCTGCAGAGCTTCGATGATCTCGTCTTCCACTGTGAAGACCAGAATGTCATCCTTGGTGGGAAAGTAGTCATACAGAGTCGATTTGCCTACTCCTGCCGCGTCCGCGATCTGCTGCATAGAGGTTTCCTGGAAACCCTGCTTCATAAATAAATGTGCCGCCGCATGAAAGATCTCGTGGCGTCGATAGGTCTGTTCTTCTTCAGTAAGTGGGATACCTTTGGGCATAGCCTGCTCCAACAAGAATGAAGCGACCATCATTCGCTTTTATTGTAGCGAATGATGGTCGCTTCTACATCCCTCTGTAGAGGGGTTCTATATTTCTGCTGAGGAGCGAGTTAAAGTTCCAGGAACCGGGTCATCTATTAAGTGCTTATTTTCCGTTGGTTTTCAGCACGAAACTTTTCTGATCATCGGAAATTTCTTTTGCCAGTACTGACATCCCCATTTGTGGAATTGCTATATGAACATGTCTGTCAATACTATAAGAATCAGAATATACCATTTGTAATTTTGGTTTTGTTCTTTCATGACTTATCCTAGCGGTAGAGGTATATATACAATTTACTAAGTTTAAAGGTATTATTGAAAAATGGTAAGTAGGCACCTTTTTGTAACTATCGTAAATAAATTATTGCTGCCCCTCCCTGACCTCATCAGGTCTATGCCGATTGGGACGCTCCCGCAACTATGGATTTATTGATCGAGTCAATTTGTGCTGGAAAAAGATATCCTTTCCGAGACTTATTCTTTCTTTTTGAGCATAATCACCCGATACATGCCGCCTCCAATGCTGGATTCATCATGAGTGATCTTGCAGGCACAATCCAACGTAAGATCGCTCAGGCGGCGGTTGATGTCTGTGCCAAGAAACGTACTGAAGAGATTGAAGAAATTACGTGCTGGAGAAACTTTCCTCCTCTCGGGCAAGAACTTATCGAAGATCACAAGGCGTCCACCCGGTTTGAGCGCACATAAAGCAGACTGCAGGCTGGCTCTTCCATCAGGGATGACGGAAAGGATCAGGTTCAGAATCACCGCATCGAAAGATTCTGCTTCAACGAGCAGATTCTGTGCATCGCCCTGGATGAGATGAACCGAAGCCTGGCACCGGTCGATCTTGAGGCGGGCTTTGGCAAGCATTTTCGGGCTGAGATCGATCCCAGTCACTTCTACACCTTCTGGTAAATAAGGAAAATCCGCGCCTGTGCCAACGCCAGGTATCAGTACCCTCTCACCGGGCTGCAAGGCAAGCAGTTCTAGAGCCCGTTTTCGTCCAGGGGTGAAGATGCGGTTGACAGTTGCGTCATAGACCGGTGCCCACCATCGATAAGCAATCAGATTGTGTTGGTTGGTCATTTTCATAGTTGACTACCTATGGCAGGAATCTGCTGATCTGCTCCATATTTTCCGTATACTCTTCGCCGAAAGCGTCATTCATCGGTCAACTTCTTCTTGTCCATTTGCCAGTTCCAATACAGCCTTTACATCGTTGATCTGGTGACCGGAGATGCCAAGGGCCTGCAGCTCAACAGGATTGCCAGAAACGATCTGCTTTCCCAGCCCTGAGTGACGCCACATCTTCAGGTCCTCCTCCAGAGGCGAGCCGATGCGGTCCTCACGCACGATCCTGCCATCCGCCATCACCAAAACGCGCTGGGTCTGGCGAGCAACACTTGGATCATGCGTGACGATGATAAAGGTGACTCCCTGAGAATAGTTCAATTCCTTTAACAGATGCATCAACTCCTGGCCGGCGTTGGTATCCAGGCTGCCGGTGGGTTCATCGGCCAGCACGAGCGGAGGCTGGTTGGCCAGGGCGCGGGCGACGGCGACGCGCTGGCGCTGTCCGCCGGAAAGCTGACCGGGGAGGTGATTGAGGCGGTCACCCAAGCCGACCAGCTTCAGCAACTCCTCGGCACGTTTGCGGCGAGAACCTGCATTCAAAAAACCCATCATTGGAATTTCCACGTTTTCACGGGCGGTCAGGGTGGGCAGAAGGTTGTGCAGCTGGAACATGAACCCGACTGTCTTTGCCCGGAACCGGTCAATGTCGCGCAGTGTGGACAGATCCTGCCCGTTGACGAATACTTTACCGCTGGTGGGTACATCCAGGGTACCCAGAACATTCAGCAGGGTGCTTTTGCCACTGCCGCTGGGACCCATCACCGCCAGGAATTCGCCGGCATCCACAGACATGGTGACCCCATCCAGGGCGCGAATCTCTTCGCCATCTCCATAGATGCGAGTCAGGTCAAGCGTTTCGATCATCAGGTTCGTGCTCATTCGCTCACCTCAATATCCGCAAAAGCGGTCATGCCCCAGCGCAGACTGGCAGGAATCTTATCGAGGAAAACAACGGCCGTGTAATTTACACCCGAGCCTTCGGCGGATTTATTCGCCACCCAGAGGACTGTGCCGTTCACAACCACTTCCGGCAGGGCGTCGAAGGTAACGAGCACCGTATCCTGCGGATGGACGCGCGCCGCGTCGATCTCGCTCAGATCTGTGGTTTCCACGCGCAAATTTCCCAGGTCACCCAGCTGCAAGAGAGGGACGCCAGGTGTCACCCATTCGCCAGCGTTCACATCCAGGTTGCAGACCACGCCATTAAAGGGAGCGCGCAGCTCGAAGTCCGTGACGGTTTCCTCGGCAGCCAACACCCGGGCTTTCGCCAGATCCAGACGAGCTTCGGCTTCAGCCAGCAGTTTCGTGTCCGGACCATCCTTCGTCCGATCGGCGACCCTTATGGCATTTTCGAGCTTTGCGAGCTTCAGATCCATATCGTTTTTTGCCTCGGCAATGGTCTCCTCATCGGCTTTTTTGATCTTCCTCGTTTTAATCTGCGGAATTCGTTTAACGCCAAAGGGCGTCACTTTTCGAATGAAAACAAGCTCATCGTACTTATAGGACTTGAAAAGAGAGTCGTAGTAATCCACGGCTTTGTCATAGGCTTCCTGCGTCTCGTCGACTGCAATCAAAGATTGGGCACGCATCTCATCTGCATTTTCCCGCAGGGTATCCAATGCTTGCTGCGCGTTGACGAGTTCATATTGAGCCGCGCTCAAGGCTGCCTGTGCGGTAGCCTGGCCATCCAATCGCACGAGAAGCTGTCCGGAAGAAACCTGCTCGCCTTCTGTAACAAGCACCTCCTCCACCACGCCCTGATTCGGCGCGCTCAACGCAGCCCATTTCTCAGGAACAACAATACCTGTTGCGTTGATGACCGCGCCGAAATCCTGTGCCCCGCCAGATTCGGGAGTGGGGGCAGGTGCCTTTTCGGCAGGACTGCAACCTGTCCATAGAAGGGCGAAGATCATAAATACAAAGAATGTTTTTTTCATGGCAGCCTCCTCCATAAACATACCAGCCGGTTTCATACTAGCTCTACTCATAGCGCAACGCCTCCACCGGCCTGAGACGGGTGGCGCGATAGGCCGGGTAAAGTCCACCCATCGCCCCCAGAAATATGGAAAGAAAAAAAGCCCGGGCAAAGATATCCCAGCTCCAGACCGGGTTTACCCAGCTTCCCAGGGCAGCACTTTGTTTCATCAGTTCGATCAACGCAAAGGAAATGGTAATGCCCGCTGCGCCACCCAACATACCCAACAGCACCGCCTCACGCAGGATCATTGCCAGCACTGCCTGGCGGCGCCAGCCCAGCGCCCGCAGCACGCCGATCTCGCGCGTACGCTCAAAGACCGACATCAACATCGTATTGAGCACGCTCAACCCGCCTGCAAGCAGCGCAATCAGTGA
>JBLMZU010000273.1:0-3272 GCA_050258995.1 Bacteroidota bacterium | reverse complement strand
GGTCCCCCGTTTCGCTTCATCGCCGACCTGAGTGATTGGAACCGGTCTCTCGGCATGCTGGTGCCGGGTCAGTCCGGGCACCCCGCCAGTGAACACTACGATGACAACATCCCCGGATTTTTCAAAGGCGAATATCACCCCATGCTGTTCGACCGCGAACAGGTAATGCGCCAGGTCTCCTCGACCCTCAGGATCGAGCCACAATCGTAAATGACCTGCGCTCCTCGTAAAATCTGAACCCCGCAGACGCACAGACACGGGAATTTTATCAACACCGCATCTGTGCCGGTATGGAGATCTATTTCCGGTGGATCAGCTCTTATCGGGTTGAGGAAAGCGCTTGACGAAGATCGCCAGGTCATCCCCATCGATATAGAAATCCTTGATGGTCGCTTCCATTACATAGCCGGTGTCCAGGTAGAACTTCCGTGTGCCGTCGTAGGGTGTGGTCCCCGAGGTTTCCGCAATGATCATGCGTGCGCCTGCTTTATAGGCAGCCTCTTCGCTGGCAGCCAGCAGCCTGCGTCCTGCTCCGCTGCGGCGGGTGTTCGGATCGACGGCAATCCAGTAGAGATCATATACGCCATTGGTGAGATCCCGCGGCCCATAACAGGCGAATCCCAGGACCTGCTCTCCCTCGCGGTCCACGATGAAGTTATAGCCGCAGACTGTCGGCCCATCATTTAAGTATTCCCGCCACAACTCGGCTACTGTCTCGACCTCCTCCTGGTTAAAGACACCCACCCGGGCAGCGATATCCTGGATCTGCGGACCGTCTGTTTCTGTTGCGATGAAGATCATGATCTGTTTCCTTTATATTTTAGAATATCCATTGAATTTACAATATCGATTGTCACCGGATTCCCGTTTTTCATCAAGCTTCGCATGGTGCCGTCCAATATACCCTTCTATTCCTTGGAAGATCAACCTGCAAGTCCAGTCGATAAGCAAGCTTATTACCGGGAGGAACGGTAAATCTTTGCTTACGAAATTATAATGTTCCGTTATTGACAATCCTTACGGGGCGGGTGTATAAACACCATGCAAATTGAAGAGTCCTCGTTAGGCCAGGCGGCTGCAAGATACACAGGCCATTGTCCTGAAACGTCGAAAGACGCCAAAGGGTAGACCAGGTGGAGTCGGATTAAGGCTTCGCTCAAAGTGGCTGGGATGCTACGAACGCAATCCCTACGATGTGCAGTGCTGAAGCTCAACCAGAGAGGCGGCGTTTCTGTACGCATATTTTATGCGCCTCCTGCTAAAAGCAACGGGAGGCTTTCTTTTTGCCAGCATGTGAGGCCTGATGGCAAATCCCGGCACATGATGCGAGGAGGTTTCTGCGTGAACGCAGATGGTCATAAACAGATCTTTTCCGAACGAAAGCGAGATTCATATCGTTCCCTTGTTCTGCCTCTGCAAGGCTGTACCTCTTCATGCAAGTGTATTCCATGAGGGCTATGGGTTGAGGGAGCAGGAACAATAGCGGCTGAATATGAATCGCCTTTCGCTCAAATGAAGGCGATTTTTTATTGCCTTCATCCAGACAAAAACCCTATGGAGGACACTATGGCTTTTTTGAGCGAAATTCTCGGCCACACCATCACAGACATTGATGGCCGCTATGTTGGAAAACTCGAAGATTTGATCGCACGTGAACCGGCGGATGCAGTTCATCCCATTGTGGATGCTGTTGTGATCAAGGATAGGAACAAGACCACCATCGTTCCCTATATTCTGGTGATGGCATTGTTCGCGCCCTCGATCCCCCTCAAATGCCGTACAGAGGAAATCACATCCTATGACCCGGCGGAAAATGACATCTTCCTCTCCCGCGATGTGCTCGACAAGCAGATCATCGATACAGACGGCGCCCGCGTCGTGCGCGTGAACGACCTGGAGTTGGTGCGCGTCAATGGATCATTATATGTGGGCAATGTGGATATTGGCATCATGGGAATCTTCCGCAGGCTGGGGATCGCGAATGTAACCCGGCGCGTCACATCGTCCCTGCACCTGCAGGCGCCCCAAACATTCATTTCCTGGGACGACGTCGAGCTGCTGCGGCACGATCCGTTCATGCGCCTGCGCGTACCGGTGGAAAGCATCTCCGAGCTGCATCCTGCCGATGTGGCGGAGATCATCAGCGACATGAACAAGCTGGAAAGCGGAGAGCTGCTCGAGGCCCTCGACATGGAACAGCTGGCCGACACCCTGGAGGAAGTGGAAACCGAATTCCAGGCCAACCTGGTCGAAAACATGTCCGATGAAAAGGTGGCGGACCTGCTTGAGGAGATGGAGCCGGACGAGGCCGCCGACCTGCTGGCCGAGCTGCCCGAATCCCGCAGCCGCGACCTGCTGGCATTGATGAACAAGGAGGACTCCGACGGTGTCCGCAAGCTGCTCTCCTATCCCGAGGATTCGGCAGGCGGCATCATGACAACCGAGTATGCCTATGTCTCCCCGGATGTCACCGCAGAAGAGGCGATCGCCTTTTTGCGCCAGAATGCATCGGATGCCGAGACTTTGTTCTATGTTTATGTAACGGATTCCCAGGACCATCTTTTGGGAGTCTTTTCTCTGAAGGGCCTGATCTTTGCGGACCCCAAGGCATACGTCAAGGATTTCATGGAGGACCGCGTAAAAACCGTCCACCTGACCGACGAGCAGGATGATGTCGCACAGGTCATCACAAAATATGATCTGCTCGCCATCCCGGTGGTGGACGATCAGAACGTGATGCACGGCATCGTCACAGCGGATGATGCGCTCGACAAGATCATCCCCACCGCCTGGAAGAAGCGCCTGCCGCGTTTCTATCATTAAGAAGAGAGGTGCTCCATGAAAGAAGAATTGGCCTTCAAGGGCAACCGGCGCTTCTTTTCCGGATTCTGGAAGCGGATTTTACTTCTCCTGGCCGTATTCGGCCCGGCGACCATCACCGCCATGGCAGACAACGATGCAGGCGGTGTCGCCACGTATTCGATCGCCGGCGCGACACTGGGGTATCCGATCCTGTTCCTGCTGCCGGTCATCACAGTTTTGCTGGGGATCACCCAGGAGATGGGCATGCGTCTGACCGTGATCACGCGCCGCGGGCTGGCGGACCTGATCCGGGAGCGGTATGGGGTTCGTGCCTCCCTGTTCATCTTTGGCACTCTGCTGATTGCCAACATCGGCACGCTGATCACCGAGCTCTCGGCAGTGAAAACAACCACCAGCATGTTTGGGATCCCGCCCGTCCCGGCAGTGATCGCCTTCGTCATCTTTGCGTT
>JBLMZU010000272.1:0-9393 GCA_050258995.1 Bacteroidota bacterium | reverse complement strand
GCAGATCAATCCGGCCATCCATGATGTCGCCCCGGTAAATTGGGGGGATGCTGTCGGACCATCGACGCCCACCTGGCGCTCAGGCATCGGCTTGAGCGCGGATGGCAAGACCTTTTATTATGTGTGCGGCTCCAGCCTCACCATTGATATGCTGGCCAGGGCGATGCAGGAGGCTGGTATCCAAAATGGAATGGAGCTCGATATCAACAATTACTGGGTCCATTTCGTCGCCGTGCGAGATCAGGGAAATGTCCGCACCCTGGAGCCGCTGTTCCCGGACATGATGTTCGAGGATGTCGACCGCTACCTGCTTGCTTCTCCGCGCGATTATTTTTATGTCACCTCGGCCAGGTAATTTTAGGAAACCCATCCGCTCCACTCGCTTAGGAACAATCCCCGTGCGGGCACGTTTTGAACATAGGAGAGAGCCACTTTATCCATAATCAAGGAGTCGACCGTGAAAGACTATCTGGTAAAACCGGGAGAGAGAGTAAAGCTTGCAGAATGGGATCCGAACGGTACCGGCGAATTCGACGGGAACAAGGCGCAGGCGAAGGCAGAAACCGCAAAGCTGAAAAAGCGACTGCAGGAGCTGCAGGAGGTCCTATATGCGGAACACAAGCATAAGGTCCTGGTCCTCCTGCAGGGGATGGACACCAGTGGCAAGGATGGGGCCATCCGGCATGTGTTCGAGGGCGTCAATCCACAGGGAGTGAGAGTGGCGAACTTCAAGGAACCCTCCGCGGAGGAACGTGACCATGACTTTCTCTGGCGAATCCATAAGCAGGTCCCGGGCCTGGGGGAGCTGGTCATCTTCAACCGCAGCCAGTATGAGGACGTGCTGATCGTGCGGGTCCACGAGCTGGTGCCAGCCGAGGTATGGAAGAAACGCTTCGAGCAGATCAATGACTTCGAGCAGATGCTGGCCGAAACCGGGACGACGATCCTGAAGTTCTACCTGCACATCGACAAGGAAGAACAAAAGAAACGCCTGCAGGCACGGCTCGACGACCCGAACAAACACTGGAAGTTCCGCCGGGACGACCTCAAGGAACGTGCCTTGTGGAAGGAATATCTACGGGCGTATGAGGATGTCCTGAACAAAACGAGCACGGAGGCAGCGCCGTGGACCCTGGTCCCGGCCAACCATAAGTGGTATCGCGACTGGGTGATCGCCAGCAGCCTGGTCGAGAGGCTCGACCGGTTGGGAATGAAGTACCCCGAACCGGGAGACTCCCTGGCGGGGATCGTGATCGAGTAGTACAGGATCCAACAGGTGCGGGAATTGATGAACAGTGTACCGCTTCTGGATTAGGCTCAAATTTAGGAATAATTTCACAAAATTCCTGCTGGGTCAGGTGGAGTAAAATGCGCTTCATTAAGGAGCGTACACGCAATGAAGAAGATTCTCGGTTTTCTTGTAGCATTCTCCCTGTTCTCTTCCCTGGCTGCCTGCCAGCCGAGCCTTCCCAGCGGCACCATGCTTTCCGACGTGCAACGAAAGGCAGTGCTAGCCTTCACAGAACCCCAGATGGAAAACCTGCTGGATGGGTGGAATGCAAATAATTATGATGTCTTCTCGAAGAACTTCGATCCCGACCTGTTAAAGTCCATGACCCGGGCGGAATTCGAGAAATTGAATACGGATGCATTGACGGGCCTGGGCCGGTTTTATTCACGCGAGGTGGAAAGCGTCGTCGAGAGAGACGACGGCTCCTACACAGTGATCTACTACGGCGTCTTCGAGAATGACGATGAGGTCCTGATGCGGGTGACATTCCAGGGAGACGAACCACACAGGATCAACAACCTCTCGTTCGAAAAGTGAGCCTCCCCACAGGATGGAAGGCGGGACCGTACCCCTTATGTGACTACCCCTTAATGGATATACGCAATTCCGATTCCATGATGAAACGCCTGCCAAAGTCTGGAGATCCT
This sequence comes from Bacteroidota bacterium, assembly GCA_050258995.1. Taxonomy (GTDB): domain Bacteria; phylum Chloroflexota; class Anaerolineae; order Anaerolineales; family Villigracilaceae; genus Defluviilinea. Next base: position 7,455 of record JBLMZU010000272.1, on the reverse strand, counting down.
CCCATTCGGGAGGATCCCCTTCCCCGCTATAATTTCCTCGGATCTAAAACATATACCCACGAGGAAAACATGAACATCACAAAGAAAACACTGGCGGTCCTGCTGGCTGTCGTACTGGCAGCCTTCCTATCTGCATGCGGAGGCTCGAAGGAAACGACGCTGAGCGGCGCCGACCAGGATGCGGTCCTGGCTTACAGTGAAGCCAAAACGGACAACTTAATGGCAGGCATGAACGCCAACGATTATGCCGCCTTTTCCCGGGACTTCGATCAAGCCATGCTGAGTGCGATGTCCCAGACTGCATTCGGGAAGTTCAAGACAGATTATGACTCCAAGCTCGGCGCGTATCTTTCGCGCAAGGTGAACCGGGTCACCCTGAGCCAGAGCGGCAAATTCGTGGCGGTCATCTACGATGCCGTGTTCGAGAAGGACAAAGCAGTCAGCATGCGGGTGGTGTTCCGCGCCGATGAGCCGCACCAGATCAGCGGGCTGTGGTTTAATAAATAGCAAAAGAGCCTGCTCCTCACCAGCATTCCGTGGAGGCCTGGCGCGTTCAGCAGAAGCTGCCGCATTCGATCAGGATCAAAGAGAAACACGCAAAGGAGGAGACGCGGGATGTCATCCAAAACGGTCTTTGTTATTCTCCTGGTCATCCTGCTCGCCCGGCTCCTTTACAGCAGCGGTACTGCCGGAGTGATGGATACCTGGACATCCTACGGAATCCGGTATGCCCGGTTGGATGACGGGTTCGTGTATGACATGACGATCTGTCCCCGGGATAGATCGTACCAGTATACAGGGATCTCCTACCGTGCGATCGGCGTGGATCTGGCGCTTGGGAACATTCCCACCCACTTGCTCCTCAGCTGCGGGATCATGTACCAGGGAGATGCAGGCCCCCTGCCTAATTAGCGTGGGGAGCTCCATTTCCATGCAGCCCCAGCGGCCTTTGGCGGGGTAATGACGGAAAGCGGAACGGTGAAGAATGAGTGAAGACCAATCAAGTATCCGGGATCATATTAACAGTGAACTGAAGCGGGTGCAGATCCAGAACCATCCGAATTTCCCTGCCTGGTATGACGGGCTGAAGCCGCACACCCGCCAGGTGGTCGATTTCATCCTGGAGGAGGATGTCACCCCCGCACTGATCCTGCTTGCCGATGACGCGCCGGAGGACGAGTGGAAAGAGTACCTGTTCCTGCGGACGATCGGCGGCGGCAATCCGGACCCTGAGGTCCAGCCGGCGCTGACCAATTTTTGTCTGCGGGAGATCCTCTTCCACGTCGAGGGGTTTGCGAATCCGCTGACCGATCCATGAAAAAGGATTGGAGGGAAGCAACCCCCAAGGGCGATCTAGAACAGGTCCGCCGGCTGCTCGAGCAAGGGGTCGATATCGACTCGAAGGACGAGCACGGTCAGACCGCCCTGATGCACGCCGCCCATGAAGGCAGGACGGAGCTGGTCCGCCTGCTGATCGATCGCGGTGCAGACATGAACGTCACCGCCAAATATAATTTTACAGCCCTGATGCTGTCACTCATCGCCCACCACCCGGAAATTGCACGCACCCTGATCGAAGCCGGTGCAGAGGCGGACGGGCACTGCAGGATGGGCCTGCAGGAAAAAAGTGTGCTGCGCCTGGCGGAAGATGGCCGGTACAGCGAAATCGCCAGCCTGCTGAGACAGAGAGGAGCCGCATGAACGAGAAGCAGAAGGAAGGGCTGGATGTCGCCAGCGCAGAAAGCCTGCTGAAGAGGGGATCCTTCTCGAAATGAAGATCCTGGACAACGTCCATCTCATCCCGGGCGTGACGGCCAACTCATATCTGGTCCTCGATCCTGATGGACTGACGGTCATCGATGCCGGGATGCCGTATAGCGAGAAGAAAACGCTCGAATATGTGACCCGACTGGGCAGGTCTGCCCGGGATGTTAAGCGCATCCTGATCACCCACGCCGACATGGACCATTATGGCTGCGTGGCTGCCCTGCAACAGGCAACCGGCGCCTGCACCTATGCCAGCCGGGACGAATCATGGGCCATGGCGCTGGGCAAATCGTCCCGTCCCGTCGACCGCAGCGTCGGCCGCTTCCAGCGCTTCATGATCAACCTGATGGGCCGGTTCCTGAAAGCCACACCCATCCAGGTGGATGAGATCCTGGAGGAGGGACAGGTCCTGCCACCCCTGAGCGGTCTGCAGGTGGTGGAGACGCCGGGGCACTCCCCCGCGCACCTTTCGTTCTTTGCCCCCACTGCCGGTATTCTTTTCTGCGGCGACTCGATGAAATCGAGCGACAAAGGCCTGCGCGTCTCGCGCTCACGCAATAACTGGAACCAGCCGAAGGCCGAAGCGTCGGTCCGCAAGCTGGCAGGCTTGGGCGCGCGGATCGTCTGCCCGGGACATGGACCGGTGGTGTGGGAGGCGCAGGACAAGTTCCCGATGGCATCGTGAAAACGACCCCAACGGTCAGGCTAAGGAATTGTGCACCGGTCACGAGCAGCTTGCTCCAGTGGCATACTGGAAGCAGATATCATTTTTGCGTACCAGTGCAGACCACGCCAAAGGGCGCACAGCCTTGCTGTATCCCTTCACTCTGAAGTAGATTATGATTCCTTTACGAACCATAAATGTTTGGAATATATATTCCCCGGAGCCTACCAACCTGGGCTGGGGCACGGAGAGATAAAATGAAGATCGTTGAAAATGTTTATATCGTTCCAAAGGTGACTGCCAACACGTACATCCTCACCGATGAAGATGGCTTGACGGTGATCGATGCCGGTCTGCCGGGCAGTGAGAAGAAGATCCTGACGTATATTACCAGCCTCGGCCGGTCCGCCGCGGATCTCAAGCGGATCATCATTACCCATGCCGACCTGGACCACTATGGCGGTCTGGCTGCCCTGCAAAAAGCAAGCGGGGCGCGAACGTATGCCAGCCAGGTCGAAGCCGACGCCATGGCCAGGGGCAAATATTCGCGAGAGATCCATCCCAGGGGATTTTCCTTGCGCCGCCTCCTGTTTTCTGCCCTGAGTCCCTTTATCAAGGCGACCCCCTTTGTGGTCGATGAGATCGTCGCAGAAGGAAAGCTGCTGCCCGCGCTTGGCGGCTTGCAGGTGGTCGAGACGCCCGGGCATACACCGGGTCACATCTCGCTATTTTCGCCATCATCGGGCATCCTGTTCTGCGGCGATTCGATGGTATCGGATAAGACAGGCCTGGTCGGTTCCCGTCCCGGCCTGACCTGGGATGAGCCAAAGGCCCGGGCATCCGAGCAAAAGCAGGCAGGGCTCGGCGCTACGATCGTTTGTGCAGGGCACGGTCCCGTGGTAGCGGAGGCGGTTGGTAAGTTTCCGGTCTCATATTCATAAAAGACTCCAGGGGTCCGGGTTGTTAACGACCATGCTGTATTGCAGATCGGCCTGCCATGACCAGGACCCTGCAGGCCAACTTTGCACTGAAAGGATAAATTGGATGGATCCCAATAAAGCCGCCGATCTATTGAAGGATGAATACATCATGCTGCAGACCATGTACGGGGATATGGATAACAAGGGGCTGACCGTCAAGAACTGGGCGATCACCGTGGCACTGGCGATCATCGGGACCAGCATTCTGAGGGATCAAAAGCTGCTGCTGTTGGTGGCTGCAGGAACCTGCCTGATGTTCTGGGTCATCGAGGCCTACTGGCGCGGGCTGGCCCATTTCTTCGCCGTGCGGATCCGGGAGATCGAAACCGCCTTTCGGAATGGCACCTGGGAACAGGAGCCTCCTCTCCAGCTCTATAGCTCCTGGTCGAAAGAATACACCAAATCGAAAGACCAGACCCTCCGGCATTTCTTCCGGTGGAACACAGTGCTTCCACACGCAGTCATATTTGCATGCATCTGGGTGATCTATTTCTTGATCATGAAATAATCGGCCAGGATTGGATTGAGAACCACCATGAGGATCATTCGTGAAATTCGGGAGGACGACGCGGAAGCCCTGCTCTCCCTATGCAGAAACCTGGATGAGGAGAACAAATTCATGCTGCTGAAAGCTGGGGAAAGAACGACCACCCTGGAAGAACAAAAGCAGCGCATCGGGGAGGTTCTCTCTACAGATAATCAAGTGATTTTCGTCGCCGAAGACAATGGAACATTGGTGGGTTATCTTTCGGCTTCCGGAGGCCGGTATGCCAGGAACAGACATTAAACCTACATTGTGGTCGGCATCCGGGAAAGCCATACGGGCCAGGGCATCGGGACCGCCTTTTTCGAAAGGCTGGAAACCTGGGTCCGGGAGCATGGCATCCATCGCCTGGAGCTGACAGTGATGGTCCACAACCAGAGAGGCGTGGGGCTGTATCAAAAAATGGGCTTCCAGATCGAGGGGATCAGGAAGGACTCGCTGCGGGTGGATGGCATTTATGTGGATGAATATTCCATGGGGAAAATACTGGTCTAGGGCTGCACCTCCTTACAGGGCCATTCGAAAGGATGGCGCAAAAACTTCATAAAATATTCATACTCTTCTCATCTGAATTGGCGTACTATGTATGGGTGGAGAGCTTGCAGGACCGGCCAGAGAGGAAATAGATCTGCATGGGCTGATCCGCATTCAGCAAACCCAGTTTAGTTGAAGACACAATAAGGAGGTCAGTGTGAAGAAGTATTTTCCGCCTGCACGAGATTTCAAATCGCTTTCGGTCAAGGACCTGCTTGAGGCGCGCGAGCTTTATCATGTGCATCTCGCCCACCTTGAGAATGTGGTCGCTACCGCGATCGGGCTCTACCGCATCCGCAATGATGATCCGGATAAGAATGTGGCGGCGGCTGGCGACCCGAAAAAGTGGAAACAACGCGGCGATTACAGCCCGCCGCGAACCCTGCAAAATACCATCGTCACCCCCTGGTCCTGGCCCTGCATCCTGGTCTTTGTAGACAAGTGGGTCCAGCAGAGCGAAATCGTCCAGCAGAACCCGGACCAGGTCGTACCCCGCTTCCTGTACATGCCGGATGGACGCGTGGTGCCGACCTGTGTGCTGCTGGCGGAACGCTACACACCCGGCCTGCCGCCGCTGCAGGACCTGAACTTCCCAGCCCACCTGATCGGAGGCGGTTACCCGATCTTCACCGACGATCAGGCGCAGCAGCATGTCGGCTCACTCGGCTGCCTGGTGACGGACGGCGATACAGTCTTTGCCCTGACAAACCGGCATGTGACAGGTGATGAGGGACGGCCGATTTATACCAGCCTGAACGGCAAAAAGGTCCAGATCGGGGTCTCGGCGACGAGCCACACGGAGCGGAAGGCCCAGCTCGGCAAGCGCCTCTTCAAGGATGTGTATCCAGGCTGGCAGGGCTCGCGCTCCTACGTCAACCTGGATGCGGGCCTGATCCGCATCGATGACCTCACGAACTGGACCGCCCAGGTCTTTGGCATCGGCGAGCTGGACGATCTGGTGGACATGCATACTGAAAGCATCTCACTCGACCTGATCGGCTGCCCGGTCCGTGCCTTTGGCGGCGCTTCAGGGGAGCTGAAGGGCGAGATCCAGGCACTGTTCTACCGCTACCGCTCCGTGGGCGGATTCGAATTTGTCAGCGACATGCTGATCGGACCGCGCAATGAGGTGTCCCCTCTCAAGACCATGCCCGGCGACTCCGGCACCCTCTGGTTCTTTGACCCCAAGCCGGACGAGTCTGCCGCGCTCAAAAAGAAGGAAGACCCGGCCAGGCGTCTCCGGCCGATCGCCCTGCAGTGGGGCGGCCAGACCGTCATCGATGACCAGGGAAAGGGCAAGCTGCAGTTTGCCCTGGCTACTTTCCTCAGCACGATCTGCCGCGAGCTGGATATTGACATCATCCCGGATTGGAACACCGGACATAACGATTACTGGGGAAAGACCGGGCACTATAAGATCGCGGCCAAAGCCTGCGAGCTGATCGACACAAAATCCCCGGCCATGGCCAAGCTCAGCAAGCTCCTGATGAACAATGTCCAGTCGATCGGTTTCACCGACCAGTCCATTGAGAGTGGTGGGCTGAAGAAGATCGACAGCAAGCAGTTCGTCCCGCTGGCAGATGTGGCAGACCTTGTCTGGCGCACCACCCGTCCCCGGGATGAATCGAACCACTTTGCCGATATGGACCAGCCTGGCAAGCAGGATTTTGCCGGCAAGACCCTGCTGGATCTCTGCAAGGATCCGGCCAATGTTTCTGTGGATATCTGGAACAGTTTCTATGACTGCCTGGGCACCGACCTCAATCATCGCGGAGCGCTGCCCTTCCGGGTCTGGCAGATCTATCAGAGCATGGTCCAGTTCGTCAGTGAAGGCAGGATCGCAGAGTTCATCTGTGCGGGCGGCGTGATGTCGCATTACGTGGGGGACGCGTGCGAGCCGCTGCATGTTTCATATCTACACCATGGGCGTCCCGACCATCCGGAGGAGCACGATGTCCATTCGGTCTATGAAACCAACATGCTCGACCGGTACTCCACAGAGATGATCGCGGCGGTCAATGCCGCGATTAAGAGCCGCAAGGCCCGTCCGAGTGCCAAAGGAGGCCGGGGGGCTGCAATTGCCACCATCGAGCTGATGCGTACCGCGACCGAAACGCTGCCGCCAATGACGATCATCGAGGCTTTTAATGCAAATAAGGGCAACCAGCAGCTGCCTCACATGTGGGATGTATTGAAGGATGATACGGCCAATTGCATGGCCGCAGGCGCCTTATGCCTGGCATCCCTGTGGGCCAGCGCCTGGAAGGAGGGAGGCGGGAACAAAATCAAAGCCGACCAGCTGGGGCCGGTATCCCAGGATGCGCTGAAAAAGCTGTATACCAACAGCAGCTTTCTTCCCTCCTACCAGCTGAAAGACAAGGAGTTTAAAAAGGCCCTGCAACCCTGATCGGCCGCGCCAGATCCCGCCACGTAGCGGCACTCCTAGGCCCCAGCCTGCCGAAGAAGCCAACGGTGCAGACTGGGGTTTTCGCTTCCTGTGAAATCAATTGGCTCAAGTTCATTCCCAGGGTTTACAATGGCATGGCAGCGAAGCCAGAATTTATAAGGAGAATGCGTGCATGGCTGATATTAAATATGAGATCGTCAAAAAGATCGGGCTCGTGTCCAAAGCCGGCTCCGGCTGGACCAAGGAGCTCAACCTGATCAGCTGGAACGACCGCGAGGCCAAGTACGACCTGCGCGATTGGTCGGCCGACGGGTCCAAGATGGGCAAGGGGGTAACCCTGTCGAAGGAGGAGCTGGTGGCTTTGCGGGATCTGCTCAACAAGCTGGAGCTGTGATTCGAGTGGCGTGAACTTTGCTCGCACGTTACTCCAATATTTGTGCTCTACAGATCTGGCGTGGAACAGCTTATCGAATAAAATTGATAGCAAATGGGAACGGCGCAACAATCGACCCAAACTCATCCCTGCTGCGCCCGCATAGGAGAACCAAAATGGATCAAC
>JBLMZU010000271.1:0-18526 GCA_050258995.1 Bacteroidota bacterium | reverse complement strand
GGCGATCACACTATCGGGTCGGCTGACAATCTCTTGTAATGTTGCTGCTTCCAGGTCGCGGTAGCCCGGCTCCCCTGCCTCCATCATGATCTGGGAGATCGTCCTGCCCGCCTTGGATTCGATCACCTGATCCACGTCCACGAATGGCAGATGAAGATCGCGCCCGAGAGTTTTTCCGACCGTGGATTTTCCTGCCCCGACAGGGCCATAGAGAAAGATGTGCATAAGAGTGTCCCGTGTGGTAATCAAGCAAGGCTGAGTTATGCCCAGAAGATGTGAGGCATGTTATCCATTTGCAGGTCATCCAGTGTCGCTTGGCGCAGGCTGTTGAAACGCGGCTTCATTTCATTCAGCGAGTCTCCGCCAAGTTTTTCGAGAAGCGCATCCGCCAGGACGAAGGCAACCATGGACTCCAGGATCGGCACGGCGCGCGGCACCGGGCAGAAATCGGAGCGCTCGTACTGGGTGGGTGCATTCTCTCCGGCCCCAAGATCCACCGTCTGCTGGGGAGTCAGAGTGGTGGCGATCGGTTTCATCGCAGCCCGCAGGACGACCGGCTGTCCGTTGGAGATCCCGCCTTCGGTCCCTCCGGCCCTGTTGGTCGAACGTTGAAGGCGCCGTCCTGCGCTGGTCGAAGGGACTGAAGGTTGAAGGTTAATTGGGTCGTGGGCATCTGTTCCTTTTCGTCTCGCGTTTTCAAATGCATCCCCCACTTCAACACCTTTGATCGCCTGAACAGACATTACAGCCATCGCCAGCCTGGCTTCGAGGCGCTTATCCCATTGTGTGAAACTGCCGAGACCTACGGGAAGATTCAAGGCGACGATTTCCAGCACGCCACCCAGTGTATTCTTTCCATGGATTGTTTTCTCGATTGCATCGCGCATCAAGTCTGCAGATGATTCGATCGGGCAGCGCACATCCGACTCTTCGGCCAGGCGGAAGCGTTCTTCGTACGGCATATCCCCAAAGTCCGCCTGTACTTGGCCGATGGAGGCAACATAGCCGCCGACGAGAATCCCAAATTGAGCGAGGAAATGCCTGCACACAGCTCCGGCAGCGACCCGCATCGTCGTCTCCCGGGCGGAGGCACGCTCCAGCGCGGGACGCAGATCCCGGTAGCCGTATTTCACGGCCCCGGTGAGGTCGGCATGGCCCGGGCGCGGGGCGGTCATCGGCTCGACGGCTTTGCCCTTCCATTTTGAGTGGTCGGCATTTTCGACCAGCAGGGCGATCGGCGCGCCGGTCGTCTCTCCCGCCATGATCCCGCCCAGGATGCGGACGGTATCCTTCTCGATCTTCATCCGCCCGCCGGCGCCATAACCTTTCTGGCGGCGCGCCAGCTCGCGATCGATGATCCCGGGTGTGAGCGGGAGGCCGGCAGGCATGCCATCCAGGATGGCAGTGAGTGAAGGTCCATGGGATTCACCGGCGGTGAGGAGGCGTAAAGGCATTGTATTCTCCAGGGTTATTGGACGGCACTTCGAAAGACTTCACCCGGCAGCTTGATCCCGGTCCATAATTCGAACCCGAGCGCGGCCTGCTCGATCAGCATGCCCAGGCCTGTGGCTGCCTGCAATCCTCTGGCACGGGCATCGCGGACAAGCTTTGTCTCATGGGGATTGTAGACCAGATCGTAGATCTTCGTCTGCCGTGAAAGAACGATGTCTTCCGGAAGCGGGGATTGGTCGATGTTCGGGGTCATGCCGAGAGGCGTGGTGTTGACGATCAGGGGAAAGTTTGCAGGCTGGAAATTCGGAACGTTGAATTCGACTGCCTGGGCGCGTTGAAAATGGTTCGCCAGTTCCTGCGCCTGTGCGATGCGGCGTGCTGCAATGGTCACCTGCCATCCGTCATTGACCAGCGCATACACCACCGATCGGGCCGAGCCGCCCGCGCCAAGGACCAGGGCAGAAGGCTGAGGCGGAAAGGATAAAAAGTTGTTTTTCAGATCCGTGAGAAAGCCGGGGGCATCTGTATTCCCGCCGATCAGCCTGTCCCCGCGCCTATAAATGACATTGACCGCGCCAATCGATCCGGCCGTCGGCGTGAGCTCGTCCATGAATGGGATTACGTTTTGCTTATGGGGAATGGTGACATTCAACCCGGTGATCTCCCCCGAACGGACACGCGCCAGCAACTCGTGCAGAGCCTGCATATCCTCCGGGCGGATCGGAAACAGGGAATACTCCCCTTCCAGCCCACACGCTTTGAGCGCAGTATTTTGAATCGCCGGCGAAAGACTATGGCCAACAGGATAACCGATCAGGCCGAGTTTGATCATCGCAGGGAGTCCAGTACTTCCCAATAATTGGGAAACGTTTTGGAGACGCAGGATGGGTTCTCGATCGTCATTCCAGGAACGCGCAGGCCGATGAGGGAGAATGCCATTGCCATGCGGTGATCGTTGTACGTCTGAACGCTGGAGGGTTTCAATGCTTTACAGGGATGGATGGTCATGCCATCCTCATGCTCCTCGACTTGTACGCCGAGACGAGAAAGCTCCGCGCAGGTAGCATGAACGCGGTCGGTCTCCTTGACCCGGGCAGAGGCGATGCCACGAATCCGGGTTGGCGAAGAGGCGAAGGGTGCAATCACAGCCAGGGTCTGGGCGGTGTCTGGGATGTCGCGCATGTCCATATCAACACCTGTAGGTTGTGAGTTACAGGTGCTCAGTACGCAGTGATCCGTTTCCTGCACGGTGCAGCCCATTTGCTGCAGGACATCCAGGAAGGTAATATCACCCTGCCTGGACGTACGGGAGATATTCTCCACACGCACGGTTCCACCGCAAATGGCAGGGGCGGCAAAGAAGTAGGAGGCCGCGGAGGCGTCGGATTCGATGGAATAAGAGGCAGGAGGGAGGAAGGAGGAAGGGTGGATCAGGAAGCGCCGGTAGCCGGTACGCTCAACGTTTCCTCCAAAATCTTTCATGATGGAAATGGTCATATCCACATAGGGCTTTGAGTTCAATTCAGTGACAACCTCAATCTCTACCGAAGAGCTGGCATACGGCGCAACCATAAGCAACGCGGAAAGGAACTGGGAGGAAATATTGCCGGCAATTTTTGTGCTTCCGCCCCGCAGCCCGCGGGCGATTATTTTTACAGGGGGACAATCATTGGTCGCTTCGAGCTGTGCACCCAGTTCTCCCAGGGCATCGATCAAATCGCCGATCGGTCTTTCCCGCATGCGTGCATCGCCATCCAGGATGTATTCGCCGTTTCCGAGGGTGAGGAATGCCAAGAGAAAACGGGCCGCGGTCCCTGCATTGCCGATGAAGATCTCAGCTTTGGAGCAGGGGATTTTCCCGGCCAGGCCGGTGACCGTCATTTCGTGCCTGGCTTCATCGAGCCGCACATCAAAGCCAAGCGTTTGCAACGCCCCGGCGAAGTAGCGTGAATCGTCGGAGAACAGGGTATTGGTAAGATGAGTCGTTCCATCTGCCAGCGAGGCAATCAGCAGGGCCCGGTTGGTCAGCGACTTGGAGCCGGGGACACGGACTGTGGCATCCAGCGGGTGTGAGATGGGTTCGATCAGAAGGGGATTCATTGGATCAGGGAGAGATATTTGCTCTGTGCTTCGTTCAAAAGCGACTCAAGCTGGAAGGTGTTGCTGGACGACAGGGCGGCTTCGATTTCAGAAAGCCGGTTCTGCATCCCGCGCAGGGCATTCAATACATTTTCACGATTGGTCTGCAGGACGCCCAGCATCATGGAGGAGGATGTGCCTGCCAGCCTGCCGGTGGATTTAAAGCCAGGGCCAAGGAAGGAAGCCACTTCCGCAGGTGTCGTCAGGGCCAGGGCGGAGGAGATCAGGAAAGGCAGATGGCTCGTGGATGCCAGGATGCGGTCATGCTCCACGGCGTTGAGAACCCTGGCTTTCGCGCCCAGGGCTTCGATCATTTGATGCGCTGCCGAGATGGCCCGTGATGATGTCCTTTCCAGCGGGGTCAGGAGAAAGGGGGTCGCATAGTAAAGGGTCCGCTCAGCGTTGGCCAGGGAGAGTTTCTCCTTGCCGCAGATGGGATGTCCGCCGATCGGGTCAAATCTTTCCGGCAGGCGCGCCATGGATTCGACCACCAGGCGCTTGGTGGAACCCAGGTCCATGACGATGCAGGGATTTGGTGTAAGCGAAGGAAGCTGCTCGAGCAGATCCAAAATCGCGGGGACGGGCGCGGCCAGGATGACAAGGTCCGCCTTCGGGATCAGGCTGGCAGGATCGCCCTCCGCCTCGTCCACGATATGTTGGGAGCGGGCCAGCTCCAGGGTGGCGGGATGAGGATCGATCCCATACAGCGCGGCGCATTTCCCACGCAGGCCCAATGCCAGCGAGCCGCCCATCAATCCAAGCCCGACGACCGCGACCCGGGCCTGGGCGAGATTAAAGTCAGGCTGCGACATGTTGCGGAACCAATCTGCGATCCACGGCCTCGGCCACCGCCTTGACCTGCTTCACCATTTTGGCGAAGGCTTCAGGCGTCAGGGATTGCTTGCCGTCCGAGATGGCGTGGGCGGGATCCTGGTGTACTTCGACAATGAGGCCGTCGGCCCCGGCCGCCACACCTGACCTGGCGATCGAGGCCACAAAGTCCGCATCGCCCGTCGAATGAGAGGGATCGAGGATGACAGGCAGGTGCGTCAGCTTTTTGAGGACCGGGATGGCATTGATGTCGGTCGTGTTGCGGGTGGCCGTCTCAAATGTGCGGATGCCGCGCTCGCACAGGATGACGCGGGTGTTGCCGCCGCTGAGGATGTATTCGCTTGCCATGAGCATTTCCTCGATGGTGGCCGACATGCCGCGCTTGAACAGGACGGGCGTACGCGTTTCGCCAACGGCGCGCAGCAGGTTGAAGTTCTGCATGTTGCGCGCACCGAGCTGGAAAACATCCACGTACTTTTCCATCATGGGGATCTGCGAAACCGCCATCACCTCGGCCACGATGGGCAGGCCGGTCTTCTCCCGGGCTTCGGCCATGTATTCGAGCCCTTCCTCGCCCAGTCCCTGGAAGGAATATGGCGACGTGCGCGGCTTGAAGACGCCGCCGCGCAGGGCGTTTGCTCCCGCCTCCTTCACAGCCTGGGCGATCTCCAGGATCTGCGCACGGGACTCCACCGAACAGGGTCCCGCAATGATGGGGACTTCAATGCCGCCGATCGTGAAGCCATCCAGGGGAAAGACAGAATCGTGTTCGTGGAACTGGCGTGAGGCAAGCTTGTAGGGTTTGGAAATGCGCTGCACTTCCATCACGCCCGGCAGGGCCTCGAAGATCTCCCTGGCCACATAGTGTCCGTCCCCCACCGCGCCGATAATGGTCTGCTCGACCCCAAAGATGGGATGGGAGGTCAATTTTTGTTTTTCGATCTCGGCAATGACTGTGTCGATTTGTTCCCGGGTCGCTCCCGGACGCATGATGATCATCATGATGGCTGGTTTCCTTTTTGTTTTATGATTTCATGGATAATGGAAAAGATCCTGCGGGAGCGCGGGGAAATCCTACGCCCACCCCTGCTGGTACGATCCATGCACGGAGGCCAGGCTTCTGCCCATCACCTGGGCGATCTGGCCGACCTGCTTCACCATCTCGGCAAACTTTTCAGGCCTGAGCGACTGCTTGCCATCGGAGACGGCATGGGCGGGATCGGGATGGACCTCGACGATCAAGCCATCTGCGCCGGCGGCGATGCCGGCCCGCGCAATTGCCGCGACGTAGTCGGCATGGCCAGTGGCATGGGATGGATCGAGGATGACAGGCAAATGAGTCAGGTTTTTCAAAACAGGGATGGCGTTGATATCGGTCGTGTTGCGTGTGGCCGTTTCAAACGTGCGGATGCCCCGCTCGCACAGCATCACGCGCTGGTTTCCCCCGGCCAGGATATATTCGGCAGACATGAGCAGCTCTTCGATCGTCGCAGAAAGTCCCCGCTTCAGAAGGACCGCCGTGCGGGTTTCGCCGATGGCCCTCAGAAGATTGAAGTTCTGCATATTGCGCGCGCCGACCTGCAGTACATCGACATATTTGACCATCAGGTCCAGCTGCACCTGGGACATGATCTCCACCACAATGGGAAGCCCGGTTCTCTCGCGGGCGATGGCCAGCAGTTCCAGCCCTTCCTCGCCCAGGCCCTGGAAGGAATACGGCGAGGTACGGGGCTTGAAGACGCCTCCTCGAAGGGCGGAGGCGCCCGCCTCCTTCACCGCCAGGGCCGTCTCAATGATCTGGGAGCGATTCTCCACCGAGCACGGCCCCGCCATGACCACGATCTCGTCTCCACCGACGGTGAACCCATCCACAGGCAGCAGGGTATTTTCGGGATGGAACTGGCGGGACGCCAGCTTGTAGGGCTGGGTGATCCGCTGCACCGTTTCGACGCCATCCAACACTTCGAAGATCTCGGTTGGAATGTTATGGGTCTCGCCGATCGCGCCGATGATCGTCGCCTCGACTCCCTGTGAGAGATGGACATTCAGCCCCGCCGATTTGACGGAAGCGATGACCGCTTCCACCTGCTGCGGCGTGGCGTTGGTTTTCATTATGATCATCATGGTGTTTTCTCCGGAATGGATTTAAGGTTGAAAGTTGAAACAAGACTTATTGCGCGGCGACCAGGTCGGGTCGCAGCTTGACGGCCTCACGCAGGTAGACGTGGCTGATCTGGTTTTGCTGTCGTTCGGTATTCCAATGCACGAGGACACGGATCACTCCCGGCAGGCTGCCCGGCACGGGGATCTCGCGGGCGCACATCATCGGGACGAGTCCCCAGCCCATCTGGCGGGCAGCCTGGGCAGGAAAGGTGGAGACGAGATCGTCCGTCACTGTAAACAAGGCGCTGGCGACATCCTCCGGCCGCATCCCTTCATTCGCTTCGAGGATTTCCTCCAGCAGTTCACGCGTAGCCTGCAGGATCAGATCCGGCTCATCGGCTGTCACAGTCGTCGCTCCACGAATTCCACGGATTGGCATGGGTTGCTCCTTTGGCCTTCCACTCTCCCATTGGGCGAGGGAAGGCAGGCGAAATAAAAGAGCGAGACCGTGTGGTCTCGCTCTTTTGCATCAACAGATTGGGTCTGTCTACTTAAGCGCCACCAACGGCAACCGGGGTCCGGAAACCGTAATAAAAATAAAATGCAAACCAGCGGGCCGACTTAAGCATATTGGGCGCAATTCTATGCGGTTGCCAGGGAACCGTCAAGGGGAAATTTTCCTGGCAAGGACAACATCCACAGGCAATCCCCACACGGAGGAAACATTGAGGTCTTCAACCCCGAATCCAATCTCTTCAATCGATTGCCGTACATAAATCGGACGGCAATCCGCATAGTCCGGGAAACGATCGTGAAACCATTCGTACAAGCGTACTGCGATTCCAGGTGGATCGGTTTTACTCATGGAGACCACCGTCAGCCTGCCCTCCGCCTTCAAAACACGCCTACACTCCTGCAATACACACGGGATCTCGGGCGTATCAAAAAGCTCCAGAGTGAAGCTCATGAAGACCGCGTCCAGGCTTTCTGACTTTAGGAAATCCAGGTTGGAGGCATCTGCCAGGTGGAGATCGACACGTTCGCTCAATCCCTCCCGTTCCAGACGCTTCCGGGCTGCGGCCAGCATCCCATCTGAAAGATCCACGCCGGTTACATGTCCGGATGGCCCGGCTGCCCTGGCCAGGGAAACCAGGCAGTGACCGGTTCCAAACCCGATCTCCAATATGATTTCCCCGGGTTGGGCAAACAGTTTCTCCAATCCTCGATCCCGGTGCCTTTTTTCAGAACGGCCGCTCAGGAAGTCATACCAGCGGCTCAGGCGGTTGTATGCCAGGCGGGCCGTCTGCTTGGAGCGGTGCACGCGTCGAACGAATGGATCCATTCCCTCATTATAGGGTCATTCAGCCTGTTAAATGCATCCGGCTGGCCAATCTTGTTCGACGGCCAGCCGGAGAAAGCTCAACAACTTAATTCAGCAATTAATCGTCTGCCGCGCCGCTTCCACTGGTTCTAGGCATGTTGCGTTGTGTCTGGCGCTCGATATTCTCAGCTGCACGCTCGATTTTGGGGCGAGCCTGCTGGCCGCGGTTGTACCAGCTGTCCACGATCTCGCGGGCAGTATCGCGTCCGCCCAGCCCGAAAGCCAGACCCAGCGCAAGAGCCAGGGCACCGATCAGACCCATGAACAGCGTGTTCACAAGGGTCTGCGCAACACCGATCTGGTTGACAGCAACCACAATACCGAAGCCCCAGACTGCCACACGCGTAATCGTCGCCAGCAGGTCAGGATTGCTGAAGCCAGCCTGTGCAGCAGAGCCGCGAACCAGATCTCCCAAAGCATTGGCAGCCAGACCGGCGATCACCAGGATCACCACCGCCACAACCAGGTTCGGGATCCACAACAGGAACTGCTGCAGGATGGAGGAGACCGCGGGCAGACCCAGCGCATCAAAGGCGACCACCAGCACGATCAGGCGGACAAACCATTTCACGATATCCGCCAGCACGCCTGCCGTATCCTTGCGCACGCCCATGCTGTGCACGAACCCGGCCAGGCCTGATCGCTGTGCCAGGTCGTTAAAGCGCACGGCACGTAAAAGAGCTGCCACAGCAGCCGCCAGCACGCCCGCGATCAGCCAGCCGATCACCAGGATGACAATAAAGCCAATAACTCTTGGGATCGCGGCCAGAAACATGGTCAGCGCGGCCGTTAATGAAGTCATAACCGCAGCACCCCAATCAGTAATTACACCACCATTCATTTTGTACTCCTTTCAAAATCTGTGGAATCTACGATGCAAGGCATTTCACCTGCCCGATCGCGATCCCGAAACACATTTGGATGACTAGTTGTAAAAATCGATCTTGTATAGTCGTTTAGCTAGATTTAATTAACGTGCAGGATGCGATAAAGGTAATCAGGAAATATCCCCATACCCGCACTAGGGAAAACCCTAGCCGGCCTCAGGTATAATTATTGCCCCTCGTGAGATACACGGGGCAATTCCACGGAGCGTAAATGTCCTCCTTTTCCCAGAAGATCGATGAATGGATGAAAGAAGCTGAAGCCCGGCCCGAGTCGGCGGTGACAATCGTCAGACTGGTAGCCAGGCGCCTGCAGGAGCTGACCGAGCGGAATGAACAGTTGCTGGAAGAAAACATCGCCCTGCAGAACGGCACGCGCGTCGAGGAATACCAGAAGCGCATTGCTCACCTGGAATATCAACTGGAGCTGCTGAAGCGGCGCTTTGGGGGCGATGGCGTGGAGCAGGCCGAGATTCCCGTCCAGTCTGTTCCAGTCTCCACCTTAAGTCTGCTGGTCTACAACACCTATGGGCGCATCCTGCGGCTCGAGCTCGATGCGGATGTCCGGGTACTGGGCCGCATCGCGGATGAAACGCTGCAGAACAATGAGCAGCCCCGGATGCTGGCAGTATCGTCGAACGAGGAAGTGCTTTTGCTCTTCACTTCCGGACGAGTCAGCACCTGCGCGGTCGAGACTATCTCCAGCGTGCAGGTGGGTGAGGAGTGGCTGTGGGCGAATGCCGCACTGCCCGATGAGCCGCGTGCCGGCGAATGGCTGGCCTGTATCATGCCCGTTTCCCATTTACCGCTCTCCGAGTTCTTCGTGCAGGTCAGCCGGCGTGGCTGTGTGAAGAAAACGATGACGTCCATGGCCCAAACCATCCTGGGCAATCATTATCTGGGTAAGAGCACGCTGCAAAAATCGGACCAGCCGTTCGATGTGCGGCTTTCGCTGAAAAAGGATCTTTTCGCCTTTGTCACCTTCGAGGGCAAGTTGATCGGTCTGGATGTCAATGACCTGCCCTACAGCGCCGAGGACCGCATCAAGATGACTGCCAGCGATTATGTGATCGCCTCCTTCGTGCCGCACGCAGGCGAGTCGATGCTGTTCTTCACCCAGACCGGCAAGGCCATTCACCGCGGGGCCGAGAATCTTGAGCTGTCAAAGTCGCCGCTGGCAAAGGGACAGGCGCTGATCTCGCCGGCCCGGCTCGACCAGGGAGTCCGCTTTATCGGCGCGGCTTCCGTTCGGGACACAGACCGGATCGCGGTGCTGGACTCGAAGGGTGCTCTCAAGCTCCATCGTGCGGACGCAGTGACCGGGTCCGGCTCGATCGAAGCCGATGGCTTGATCCTGTCCATCGGGCTGGTCCCTGCCGTGGCCCGGAAGGAGGCCAACTCATGAGCGTCAGGGTGGGTATTGACTTTGGGACATCCAACTCAGGCGTTGCCTTTTATGACGGCCGCAAGGTTCACCTGCTGCCCGTCGATCCAAGGAACGTCCTGCCGGAAGTGATCAAGACGGTGTTGTATATCACGCGTGATTACCGGCCATCCATCGGTCAGGAGGCGGTGGAGCACTACTACCGCGACAACGTCAACCGCCAGCGGCGATTCGTCAAGCAATGGACGGGCGAGATCGACGTGTACGGAGCGGACATGCACTACGTGCAGGATGTCTTCGTCTATGTCGATGAACTCCAGCCCGGACGCCTGCTGCAGTATCTTAAGACCGCGCTCCGCAAGGAAAAATATGATGGCACCCAGATCTTTGAGCGCTATTACACAGTTGGCGATCTGGCCAAGACCTACCTGAGTCTGCTGAAGGAACGCTCCGAGCAGGTGCTCGGGGAATCGACCGAAGATGTGACCCTGGGCCGGCCCGTCAAATTTTCCGAGTCACCCGAGCAGGACCATAAAGCCCAGGAAACGTTGCGGCAGGCCGCTTATGAAGCTGGGTTCAAGAACGTGGACTTCGAGCTCGAGCCCATCGCAGCAGCGCTGGATTACGAGCAATCCCTGGTCGCCCCTCAAAATGTGGTCATCTTCGACTTCGGCGGCGGCACACTCGATATCGCCGTGATGGGCCTGGGCGATCCTCGCAGGCGGGAGGTCTACGCCAGCGGCGGGGTGGACATCGCCGGAAGCGATTTCGATCGCACCATCGTTGAGAAGCGCATGCTCCATCACTTCGGCGAGGCTCAGGTCAAGCACCATCCTGAGATCATGGAAATGATCCACGCCGTCCCCGACTGGATGGCACTGCCGTATTTGGGGACGCCGATCAATAGAAATATACTGGAAAAGGCCATTCGTGCCGGGATTGCGCCGATCCAGTTGAAGGCATTGCTTGGCCTGATCTACAACGACCTGGCATTCACTTTCTACAACCGGGTGGAGGCGGGGAAGATCGATTTGTCCAACGGAGGCGCAACCATCATCACACTCGAGGACAAGGACATTACTCTCTGGGAGCTCTATACCCGCCATCAATTCGAGACGGATATCCACCATTATTTGATCGATGTTGAAAGGGTCCTGCTGGAGACAATTGCCAGATCGGGTCTTGAACCGGGCCAGATCGACGCGGTGGTTAAGACGGGTGGATCCTCGAGCATTCCCCTCTTTACAGAAATGCTGGCCCGGATCTTCGGCAGGGAAAAGGTCAGGGCTTCGAATGCCTTTACGAGCGTGGTTGCCGGCCTGGCGATCAAGGCGGCAGAAGCAAAGAAGGACCGTTGAATTTCCCAGGCGTTTGTCCCTTAAATTCCTTTCATATGGGAAGAGTATAATAAATGGCGCGATATAGTCTTAATCAAACCTGAACCTTAAACAGCATTGAGAAGGATTCGGAATATGGGTACAAGTGATGGGAATGAGCCCTCATTGATCCGGGATTTGACTGGTTTGCAGGACCGTGCATCGTTGAGCGCTTTTATGGAGATCGCGTTTGATGCCGTGGTTGCATTCGACGCTCAGGAGCATGTCACCTCCTGGAATCCGGCGGCCGAAAAGATCTTCGGATGGACTGCACAGGAAGCGTTGGGGAAAACTCCTGCCGAGCTTTTCTGGCCGGTGGATGTACCCCTCGCAAATCAGGATAGAAAACAAAGACAGGCAAGATTAAAGGGAGGTGAGACACTACAGGGAGAATTGACTCTCTGCCGTAAGGACAGCTCCTCCTTCCCGGCTCAGTATACAGCCCATGCCATTTTCGATTCGCACGGAAAGATCGGGGGATATCTGGCCGTCTATCGCGATCTCTCGGACAAGGTGCGGGCGCGCGAGAAAGAGGAACAGCTCCAGCAAAGCAATCAAAGGCTGAATCAGATCCTGGCAAGCATCAAGGATGATTTCTATGTACTGAACCGCAACTGGATCTTTGCCTTTGCCAGCAGAACGTTCACGACCCGAATTGGAAAAGAGCCGGAGGATTTTGTCGGGAACAACATATGGGAAATGTTTCCCAAGCACGTGGGCACAATACTGGAAGAGAATTTTCGCGCCGCCATGGAAAAGGGCGAGGTCCGGCGCTTCGAGATACCGGGAAAATATACCAGCGCCTGGTACAGAATGAATGTGTTCCCCTCAGAGGAAGGCATTACCGTGATTGGGACGGATATCACGGAGCTTAAAAAAGCCGAAGACTCCCTGCGAATGAGCGAGCAGCGTCTGCAGCGGGTGCTCGAGACGGAGGCGGTCGGCGTGCTTTTCTTCGACGCCGAGGGCACTGTGATCCAGGCGAATGACGTGTTCCTTAAGATGACAGGCTATCGGCGCGAGCAGGTCGAACGACGTGAACTGGACTGGCGGAACATGACGCCACCGGAGTGGATCGAGGAAAGCGAAGCGCAAATGGCACAGTTCGCACATACCGGCCGCATTGGCCCCTATGAGAAGGAGTATTTCCTCGCCGATGGATCCCGTCGTTGGATGCTCATCGCCGGGCGCGCCGTTGGAGACGGCACAACTTCCGAGTTCTGTATTGATATCTCGGATCGTAAACGCACAGAGGCTGCCCTGCAGCAAAGCCAAAGAACATTCCAGGAATTGATCGAGCGGGCGCCGTTCGGTGTCTATGTCGTGGACTCCCAATTTCGCGTCGCTCACATGAACGCCAGCTCACAGACTGGTGCATTCCGCAATGTTCGGCCGGTGATCGGGCGCGATTTTACCGAGGTGATGCGTGTCCTCTGGCCGGAAGAGATCGCTTCAGGGATCGTTTCCGCCTTCCGCAACACACTGGATACCGGCGAGCCTTATTACTCACCTCGCTTTACCAATCCGCGCCATGACGTGGCTGCCGTCGAATCCTATGAATGGGAATTACAGCGTATGACGCTGCCTGACGGGCAGTACGGTGTCATCTGTTATTACTATGATTCGACCAAGTTGCGCGATGCAGAGGCAGCGACACGCCAGAGCGATGAACGCTACCGTCAGATTATCAAAAGCACACATGAGGGCATCTGGATATTGGATCTGGACAGTGTCACCACCTATGTCAACGATCAGATGGCTGCAATGCTCGGTTATCGACCTGAGGAAATGATCGGCAGAAGCGCTTTCGATTTTGTCATCTCCGATGAGATCGACCGCGGCAGGCAGGAATGGAGAGAACGCCGGAATGAAAGCACGGCCAGGCAGTCGGTCTTTGGGTACCGCCATAAGGACGGCCATCCTGTCTGGTTCCTCGTGAACAGCAGCCCGATGCTGGATGATCAGGGAAGAAACCTTGGCATCCTGGGGATGTTCTCCGATATTACTGAACGCAGACGGGCGGAAGAGGCATTGCTGGAAAACGAGAAACAACTCCAACAGCTCAACGAATCGCTGGAGCAGAAGGTCGAGGAGAAAACGGCCGAGGCGCGCCATTTGGCTACAGATCTGGTCATCGCCGTCCAGCGTGAGCGCAATCGAATTTCTCATATCCTGCATGATGATCTGCAGCAGCGCATCTATGCCATCCAGATGCAGCTGGCCTTCCTGCGGTATGAGCTCAAGCAGGAGAGCGAAGCCGCGCGCAACGAATTGACCGAGATTGAAAAGGAACTGCTCGAGATGCTGGAGATTGCCCGCCATCTCAGCATTGATCTCAGCCCGCCGATCCTGCAAAATGAAGGCTTGTCGCAGGCCATCAGCTGGCTGGCCGGCCAGATGCGTAAGCGGTATGGCATGTCCATCGAGCTCCAGGCAGAGGGACCATTCACCCTGCCGGAAGAGGAATTACATGTTCTCCTGTTCAACTGTGTCCGGGAGCTGCTGTTCAATGTGGTAAAACATTCCGGGACGAACCAGGCGGTGGTCAAACTGGACTGGGTGGAAGGCGGCCTGCGGATCGAAGTATGCGATGCAGGCCAGGGTTTTCAGGCCAGCCAGGCCGGGGAACAGGCTGCTCCAGAAACAAACGAGGACAGCCTACCGCAAAGCTTTGGCCTTCCAACCATCCGCAAGCAGCTCAGCCTCTTCAGTGGACAGATGGAGATTCACTCCGGGCCGGGAGCAGGGACACAAATCATCCTGTTTATCCCGGTCTCGCATGAGGACGCCTGAAAGAACGATGTGCGATCCGGTAAAAAGAATCGTAACTGCTCACGACTTTTTTAGAAAACGAGTGTTAAGAATTGCATGATACCCGAGAAGGCAAAGGCCGGCATTGAGGAATTGACGCGAGATGAATTGATCGCGCTGGTGAACGAACTGCTGGACAGGCTGAGTGCGGTCGAGGAGAAACTGCAGCTGAAACAAACGCCGACGACCTCGAAGAATTCTTCGCAGCCGCCTGCGCGGGATTTCAAGGGAGAGAAAAAGAAACGCAAGCGGAGCAGGAAGAAAGGCGCCAAAGCGGGGCATGAAAGACATGAGCGTGCGCTGGTGGACGAACCGAGCAAAGTGATCGAGGTGTACGTGGACAACTGTTCGAACTGTCACCTCAATCTGTTGGATCAAGTACCGGTACGGACGGTGCGCCGGCAGATCACCGAGTTGCCTGAGATTGAGCCGGTGGTGATCGAGACGCGCCAGCACGAAGTCATTTGCCCGTGCTGCGGAGAACGTCAAGTGGGGCAACTGCCGGAGGGGCTGGAAGCGGGGCGCTATTTTGGGCCGCGCCTGGAAACACTGGTGACGATCCTGCATCATGAACATCATATTGGGTTTGAACGGCTGGTTCAGATCTGTGGGGAGATCTTCCACTTGCCGTTGAGCGAAGGCGGGGCGGTGGCGATTGTGCAGCGGGCGGGACAGGCCGTGCAGGCGGCAGCGGTAGCGATTTGGGAGCAAGTACGCCGGAGCACCATCCTTGGCAGTGACGAAACCAGTGTGCGTGTGAATGGACGAAACTATTGGCACTGGGTCTTTGTGGGCGGCCAGTGCGAATACCATCTGATTGTGCCCAGCCGCGGCTATGACGTGATCGAGACATTCATGCAGGAATGTGAGGCAGACGTCTGGGTCAGTGACTGCTGGAAAGCGCAGTTGCAGGCCCCGGCCAAGCTGCGCCAGATTTGTCTGGCACATCAGATCCGCAACCTGCAAGGTCTGATTGACCGGCGACCGCAGTTGCGCTGGGCGAGAGAAATGCAGGCCTTGTTCCGCAAAGCCATTCGCCTGGGAAATCGCCGGGAGCAGCTGACCGAGAGAGGCTACCAAAGACAAGTGCTGATCCTCCAGAAAGAATTGGAGCGCTTGCTGCAACGCCAGTTCCGTGGACTGGGTACCAACCTGCTGGAGCGTTATCGCAAGTACCGTGATTCGCTCTTCGTCTTCCTGCAGCGCAGCGATGTGCCCGCGGATAACAATGCCTGCGAACGCGCCTTGCGTCCGTCCGTGATCCATCGCAAAGTCATGGGCTCTTTCCGCTCCGAGTGGGGTGCACAAGCCTATGCCGCTCTCACCACGGCCTTGAACACCGCCAAACGCAACGGCGAAAGTGCCTTTCAAAAACTGGCCAGCTTGATGGGTACACCGGTCTTACCTTTCCTGCTTCAGCCCGCTTTGGCGTGAGCAGTTACAAAGAATCTATTCCCCGTTCTCCCGCAGTGCTATTGCGGGAGAACGGATTTATAAGGATATTTAATGCTGGAAAAGCCCCCCATTCCTGACGAACCGATCATCTCCCGGCTGCAGAAGGAATATAAATTGCATGTCGCCCGCCTGGACTTCCTGCCCATCGGTGCAGACTTAAGGACGGCGGTCTACCGTGTAACCCCGGAGGATGGAGCCGTTTATTTTGTTAAACTGAGGTAAAAATTCAGAGAAGTGATCGTAGACGTGCCTGTGTTTCTGGGAAAAAGCGGTGTTCAGGAGATCCTTATCCCATTTCAGACAAAATCCGGGAAGTTTTGGGCAGACTTTGGAGATTACACGCTGATCCTGTACCCATTCATTGAGGGAAAGGATGGCTTTGAGCGTGAGCTAACGGATCAACAACGGCGAAACCTTGGAACGGCTTTTAAACAGATTCACACAGCCCAGCTCCCCGCGGGTCTCAAAGAACAAATTCGGAAAGAGTCGTTCTCACCGGAATGGCGTAGGGGCATGCAGTCATTCCTGGAGCAGGTGGAAAGCAGGAGTTTTGAAGACCCGGTATCAGTAAGACTGGTGGAATTCATAAAATCACACCAAAGCGAGATCAGCCGCCTGATCGAGCGCGCGGATCAGCTTGCATCACAGCTTCGATCCAGCCCCGCGGAATTTGTCCTGTGCCACTCGGACATCCACGGGGGCAACATCCTGATCAGCGACGGCGGCGATCTTTATATCGTGGATTGGGATGATCCTATCCGGGGGCCCAGGGAGCGCGACCTGATGTTCATCGGCGGCGGGATCGATGAGATCTGGAAGAGCAAACAGGAGGAAGCTGCATTCTATGAAGGGTATGGGAAAGCAGACATCAATGGTATGGCCCTGGCATATTACCGCTACGAGCGGGTAATCGAAGATCTGGTTGTGATCTGCGAGCAGATACTCCTGACCGATGCAGGCGACCCAGACCGGGAACAGGGTTATCGGTGGTTTACATCAAACTTTAAGCCCGGTCAAACCATTGAGATCGCGGACAACACCTACAATTTATTAACCGGCCTGTAAAAGTCTCAGCCTGCATCGCTCGGCATCAGCTCATAATGCTCAACGGTGGGAAAGGGGTCATAGAAATGATGGAGAAGTTTTTTCCATTCCTGGTAGCGGTCGGAGCCGCGAAATCCGATCGTGTGGGCCTCCAGGGATTCCCATCTGACCAGCAGAAGAAAGCGGTTCTGCTTTTCAAGGCAATGTTGTAACTGGTGGGAGACATAACCAGGCATGCTCGAAAGAATGGGCGAGGCAGCAGCAAACGCCGCCCGAAACTCGCCTTCCCTGCCAGGAATTACATCCAAAATCGCGACTTCCAGGATCATCGACGAGTTCCCTCCAGGGACTTGTGAAACGACTCTGCAAATTCTACGGCCGTCTCAACGGGATTTTCACTTCCACCAATTGCCCTTACACAAGCTGTTCCAACAATAACGCCATCTGCCATTTTCCCAACCTCCCCGGCCTGTTCCGGTGTGCCAATCCCAAATCCCACACAAACCGGGACGGAGGTATGCTCACGCACACGGGAAATCAGAGCGCCCAATCCAGCTGAAATGGATTTTCGTTCGCCTGTTACACCGGTCACCGAAACAAGATAGATAAATCCCTGTGCGTTACGGGCGATCATTTCCATGCGTTCGTTTGGGGTGGTGGGTGCCAGCATTTGGATTAACGGTAGGGATGGATCGTGATCCCTCCCTGTCATCGCGGAAATCAATTCATCCGCCTCTTCCACCGGCAGATCCGGGACAATGAATCCATCCGCACCGGCGCCCACCGCGTCGCAGACGAATTTTTCCAGCCCATACGCCAGCATGGGATTGTAGTAGCCCATCAGGATCAACGGGATGCCCACGCCGCGGCTGCGCAGCTCCTTCACAGCATCCAGCGATTTCTTAACAGTAATCCCCTTTTCCAGGGCAATTTGTGTGGCCTGTTGGATCACGGGACCATCTGCCAGGGGGTCAGAAAAGGAGAGGCCTATCTCAATCAAATCTGCGCCGTTTTTTGCCAGCGCTTCGATGACATCGATGGATGTCTCCAGGTCCGGGTAACCCAGAGGAAAATAAGGCATGAAGATGGGTTTGTTTTTGAAAGCAGCCTCAATTCGATTCATGATTCCTCATCTTTCGACACTCGATATGGGATATTCGAATACCGATTTGTCAAATATCGCCCAATTCCTTGATCACAGTATTCAGATCCTTATCGCCTCGCCCCGACAAATTGACCAGGATCACTTGCTCTTTTCGCATCTTCGGCGCCCGCTTGATGGCTTCAGCCACCGCATGCGAAGACTCCAGCGCCGGAATGATCCCCTCGATATGGCAAAGTGTCTGGAAGGCTGCCAGCGCTTCCTCATCGGTCGCGGATGTGTAGAAGGCACGTTCGCTATCCCGCATCATGGCATGCTCGGGGCCGACCGCGGCGTAGTCCAATCCCGCGGAGACGGAATGCGTCTCCGCGATCTGGCCGTCCTCATTTTGCAGGACATAGGTTCGGGTCCCGTGGATCACGCCGACGCGTCCCTTCGACGGATCGCCGAAGCGGGCAGCATGCCGGCCGGTTTCGATCCCGCTCCCGCCTGCTTCGACACCGATCAGCTCCACATGGTCGTCTGCCACAAATCCACTGAAGACACCGATCGCATTGGAGCCGC
>JBLMZU010000270.1:0-5154 GCA_050258995.1 Bacteroidota bacterium | reverse complement strand
GACAGGTGCCGGTATTGTAGTTGTGGGGAAAACAGCGGGACCGCCGGGAGGTACAGTCCATACCGGGGTAGGGTTGGACCGTTGAATCACACCGCAGCCAGTAAGAAAAAAGCTGAAAATCAAAGCGCCGGTCAATATTTGACGCGACATCCTGCTCATGCCAAAAGCCTCCGAAATACGATACCTTCCTTGGAAATATATCGACACATGTTTTTATTTGAGATTCCCCTTCTCCTCTCATTCTATAAAACAAACGAACCAGCAGATAAAACTGTTATAAACAAAAGGTTACAATCCCTGGTTTTTGACCTCCCCCAGAAGCTTTCCACATCCAACCGGAAATAATGCAAACCTGCAGCCATCCCCTGCATCAGCATGTTTTTCCTGGAATATGAGCCCCTGCAGCCTCACTGCTATAATCCTTCATGGGTTGTGCGCAGGGAGCCGGAGAAATTTATACAAATACAAGGAGAGCAACTTACCATGGAACCACTCATTCTCATCATTTTGATCGGCCTGGCGGGTGGCGCGGCGGTGGGACTGCAGAGCCCCCTGGCGAGCATGATCAGCCAGCGGCTGGGAATTCTGGAAAGCGTGTTCATTGTCCACCTTGGGGGAGCGATCATTGCCCTGGTGCCTTTACTCTTCCTGGGTGGGGGCAGACTCCCGCAGTGGCGAAGTGTCCCCTGGTATGCACTGTGTGCGGGCGTGTTTGGCCTGGTTGTGATCGCGGCGGTCAGCTATATGATCCCGCGTGTAGGCGTGGCTGCCTCCATCACCGCGATTGTGGCGGGACAACTGCTGGTGGGATTGTTCCTGGACCATTTTGGCCTGCTGGATGCGACCCTCCGGCCCATCGATGCAACCCGGATTTTGGGAATTGGAGTGGTTTTGGTGGGAGTCTGGTTAACAGTCAAATAGGCAACATAATACGATCATCGATGGAACGTTATAGAAGTTAACAATATCCACTGGAGGTTTCGATGATTCGAAAATTAAAATCCGGCAAGTATCGCCTGTATTCCGAAAAGAAGGACTCCAGGACGGGCAAACGGAAGAACCTGGGCACCTTCGATACGCGCGAAGCTGCAAAGAAACACGAGCAGGAAGTACAGTTCTTTAAGCGGCGATAAGCCTGGGAGATCCTGGACTATGAATCCCTGCGCCGTGTGATCGTGGAATAGAACTCCCGCAGGAAACGTGAGGGGATTTTTGCCATTAATTCGGGCTCGCTAAATCCGGCCCGCGGTGCCAGGGAACGAAAAGTTTCAAAGGATAGGGGGTATGGGACCCAGGGATTGCCAGAATCCACGTTGTATTCGACAAGCAGTAATATGCCGCTCCATTTCAGGAAGGAGCGGACATGCCGCAGTACCTTTTCCTTTTCCCGGTAGAAATGCAGGGAATTTGCCATGACGACGCCGTCGAGCGGAGGCAGGGATAACGTCCCGGTAAAATCCGCTTTGACAGGATGAATGTTTTGCGACGTCCCGAATCGCGCCCGGTGGGACTGCTCCAGTTTGGACAGCGCGCCCCGGTCCCGGTCGATCGCATAGATCTCAGCGCTCAGCCCCACCAGCTCGCTTAACGCCAGGGTGAACGCGCCGGCTC
The DNA here is from genome assembly GCA_050258995.1 of Bacteroidota bacterium. Classification (GTDB taxonomy): domain Bacteria; phylum Chloroflexota; class Anaerolineae; order Anaerolineales; family Villigracilaceae; genus Defluviilinea. Next base: position 3,543 of record JBLMZU010000270.1, on the reverse strand, counting down.
CCGCGCCGAAGTCTGCCCAGGTGCCACCCCGGGGCAGCTCTGCCGGTCGCAGAAGGCTCACATGATCATCGTGGTCCATTTGAGAATGGTATCATACATGCCTATCTCGAACAATCGGGTGAATATGACTTTATCAAATACAGAACGGCACGATCCCTATGCCGCCCTGCGATACCGGGATTTTCAATTGCTTCTTACCGGGCGCTTTATTACCTCGTTTGGCAACGAGATGCTTTCGTTTGCGATCGGCTGGGAATTATGGCTGCGCACGCACCAGGCCTTCGTGCTTGGCATGGTGGGGCTGGTGCAGGTTGTCCCGGTGGTCCTTCTTTCGCTGCCGGCGGGCCATGTCGCGGACCAATATAACCGCAGGCGGATCGTGCTGATCTCGCAATTGTTCTTTGCCTTGTGCGCGCTCGGCCTGGGCTGGCTCTCCTATATTGAAGGGCCGATTTACTGGATTTATGCCCTCCTGTTGGGGATCGGCGTCGCGCGTGCCTTTAATGATCCTGCTTCTTCGACGCTGCTGCCCCAGACCGTCCCCCCTGCCCTGTTTTCGAACGCGGCCACCTGGAACACCTCCACCTGGCAGTTCGCTTCCATCACCGGACCCGCAGTGGCCGGAATCCTAATTGGTTTTTTCAACACTGTGACCTTTATCTACATCTTCGATGCCCTGGCCGCGGTCGTCTTCTGCATTCTCTTATTGATGATCAAGGGCAGGCAGCTGGCACTGGCGCAAAAATCCCCCACGTGGGATTCGCTGAAGGAGGGCTTCCGGTTCATGCGTGACACCAAGGTCATCCTGGCGGCCATCACCCTGGACATGTTTGCGGTCCTTTTCGGCGGCGCGGTGGCTTTGCTCCCGATCTACGCCACGGACGTCCTGCATGTGGGTGCGCAGGGATTGGGCATCATGCGCGCCGCTCCTTCCATCGGCGCACTGATCATGGCGTTCGTGATCGCCCACCGTCCGCCCATGCAGAACGCGGGCAGAACGTTGCTGCTGGCGGTGACAGGTTTTGGACTTGCCACTATCGTGTTTGGCCTGTCCACTTATTTTTTTCTGTCCGTTGCCATGCTGTTGCTGCTGGGAGCGCTGGATAACATCAGCGTGGTGATCCGCGGCACCCTGCTGCTGACCCAGACGCCGGATGAAATGCGCGGTCGCATCTCGTCAGTGAACAGCATTTTCATCGGGATTTCAAATGAGCTGGGCAGCTTTGAGTCCGGGCTGGCGGCTGCAGTGTTCGGTCCCGTGATCGCAGTGGTCGCGGGCGGGATTGGGACGATTATCGTTGTGCTTGTCGTCAACAAGGTTTGGCCGGAGATCGGGCAGCTCAAAACATTAAATGTGCCGTCTGAAGAATCTGCCAGAAGATGTTGCCCGCATGCCCCCTTGATGGCCTTATCGCGCAAGGCCAATCCCAGTGATGATTCGCCCGGCATCATAGCCAATCGTGGGAACCTCATCGACCAGTTCGATATGCAGATTTTTAATCGGCAGGTTGACCCATGTTGGGTATCCCGGTGGGACTGGATGCGGTATCGTTTGCGCGTATAATTCAGCCAGTCGAAAGGATTATTGTTATGATGAACAACCGTCAGCTGGCAGAGACGTTCACGCTCATCGCGGATTTATTGGAGATCAAGGGTGAGATCGTGTATAAGACCCTCGCCTATAGAAAGGCATCCGAGAGCCTGATGGGCCTGGGACGCGAGGCAAGCGAGTATTGGAAGGATGGAACGCTGCAGGAAATCCCCGGTGTGGGGAAGGCCATCGCCGAAAAAATAGACGAATTGCTCAGCACGGGCAAGCTTGAATTCCTTGAAAAACTCAAGAAGGAAGTGCCTCCCAGCCTGGCGGAATGGCTGCCCATCCCCGGCCTGGGGCCCAAGCGCACTGCCATGATCTGGAAGACACTGGGCATTACAACATTTGCCGAGCTGGAAGCGGCAGCCAGGGAGGGCAAATTACGTGACATGCCTGGAATGGGCGCAAAATCAGAAGCTGCCATCCTGGAAGGGATATCTTCGCTCTCGCGCCGGTCGGCACGCATTCCGTTGGGGAAAGCCTATCCATTGGCGATGGAAATTATCGAACAGCTTAAGAGTGTAAAAGGAGTGGTCGAGGCGCAGCCAACCGGAAGTCTACGAAGGATGCGCTCGACAGTGGGCGATCTCGACATCCTGGTCTCGGCAACGGACTCTGCTCCGGTGATGGATCTGTTCGTCAAGCTGCCGCGCATCAATCGCGTTCTGGGAAAGGGCCCGACCAAATCAAGCATTGAATTCAACGATGGCGTGCGTGCCCAGGTGTGGGTGCTGTCCCCGGAAAAGTTTGGAACGGCATTGGTGTACGCCACCGGCTCAAAGGATCACAACGTCCGCCTACGTGAGATCGCGCTTGCGAAAGGGTTATCCCTATCCGAACATTTCTTTTCGAAGTTGAAGGGGGGAGAGGAAATCTATTGCACCACGGAAGAGGAAGTGTATAAGACCCTAGGGCTGCCCTGGATTCCCCCCGAACTGCGTGAAGACCGCGGCGAGATCCAGGCGGCCAAAGCCGGCAAGCTTCCCAGGTTGATCGAAGTCAAAAACATCAAGGCTGACCTCCAGGTCCATTCCAATTACAGCGACGGCAAGCTCACCATGCTGGAGATGGCAAAAGCCGCGGCCAAGCGCGGCATCAAAGTCATCGCCTTCACCGATCACTCTGTAAGCTTGGGCGTGACCAACGGGTTGAGCATGGAACGCCACAAGGAACAGGCTGCCGAGATCAAAAAAGTACAAAAACAGCTGGGTGACAAAATCCTGATCCTGCATGCCACCGAGGTGGAGATCAAGGCCGATGGGACGCTGGATTATCCGGATGAATTCCTTGCGACCCTCGACCTGGTCCTTGCTTCGCTCCATACCAGCCTGCGACAGCCGCGGGAAAAGGTCACCCGGCGCCTGATCAATGCCATCCGCAACCCGCATGTGGATATTATTGGACATCCCACGGGACGCATCATCCCGGATAGGGAGGGGGCCGACCTCGACATGGACGCGGTCCTGGCGGCCGCGGCCGAATCGGGCGTCTCTCTGGAGATCAATGCCCATCCTGCCCGCCTCGACCTGGACGACATCTACGCCCGCCGCGCCAAGGACCTGGGCATTCCCATCAGCATCAACACCGACGCCCACTCCGAAGCCGACCTGGATATGCTGCCCTATGGCGTGGCCACTGCCCGCCGTGCCTGGCTCGAGTCCAAGGATGTGATCAATTGCTGGACGAAAGATAAACTCTTGAAGTGGTTGAAAAAACGAGGATAAATAAAAAGGTATTTTTATTTGGAAGAGGTAAAAATGATGAAAAACCCCTTTGGTCCCCAGGATGATCCGGGTCTGTATGCGTATGCAAATTTAAAGAAACGAATGCTAAAAAACGTTCAGGATGCCCGGGTCAGCGATCAAATCTTCAGCGTTGTGCAGAAAACGTTCGAAAAGGCCCTGATCGGGGAGAATATTGTGCTCTCCGCCCCCGAAAAGCAGCGCATG
>JBLMZU010000269.1:0-10496 GCA_050258995.1 Bacteroidota bacterium | reverse complement strand
GGAAGGCTGTTCCCGCGATTTCTTCCATCGATGAAAAAAAAAGGGAATTCTCTTACACGACTTTTCGATGACGGGCATTTGATCTGGCTCTTTATCCTGCCCAGCACGATCATGCTGGCATTGTTCGCGCTTCCCTTATTATCATTGTTCGTGCGCTCCCTCCAAGCCGGTTTTTTCACCTATGCCTTTTCGGAACAAGCCTTCAAGGCATTGAAGTTGAGCCTGGTCACGAGCACGGTCACGACGGCCGTTACCATTTTGTTCGGCACGACTCTGGCATACATGCTGGCCCGCTGGAAGTTCAGGTTTAGATCCTGGATCGAGCTTTTGATCGATCTGCCGATCGTCCTCCCGCCATCCGTTGCTGGGCTGGTCTTGTTAATGGCGTTCGGCCGCCGGGGAATGTTCGGCCCGGAATTAAGCGCTATGGGAATCAGCCTGCCGTTTACGACCGCTGCAGTGATCATCGCACAAACATTTGTGGCTTCGCCATTCTATATTCGTTCTGCACGTATCGGCTTCAGGACGATCGACAGACAGTTGGAAGAAGCAGCCAACGTGGAAGGCGCAAACCAATGGCAGATCTTTACGGAAGTGATGTTCCCATTAGCCGGTAGCGCACTGATCAGCGGAGCGATCCTCACCTGGACGCGGGCCCTGGGGGAATTTGGTGCAACGATCCTATTCGCCGGAAACCTGGAGGGGGTTACGCAGACGATGCCAATGGCCATTTATCTGGGATTTGAACGCAACCTGGGTGTTGCGCTGGCTTTATCCGTCATGCTGGTTGTGGTATCCATGCTCCTGCTAGGCCTGACAAGGAAGTTTGAAAAAAGCGACGAACATCACTATTCGATCGAGTAGTACGTTTCCACCTGCCGTCCTTCCCCGTTGCAGGTCCAACACCGCACGGCACTGCTTTGCAGGCAGATCGTTCAACGAACCATCAATCCAACGAACCCCCCGCCTCATCCGGTCAAATCCTGCTATACATCAGTTGCTCAAATTGACAGGCCTGATAAAAACTCATACAATGATTTTGGGCCGATGCCCATAACTGAACCAAGGAGACTTGAATGGCGAAGATATTCATACGCGAGCGCAATCGCGTCAGCAAGGGGGAAGGGCTTCCCCGGTTTGCAGTGGTTGCAGTGGAAGGCACGGATTTGCACTTTTTCCAGATCCACGTCCGGAAGTCTGAGGTGGATGCAATCGCCCAGTCGATCGGTGCCGAAGTCGTGGAGCTGCCGCGCGGAACGGGCCAGGATGTCGGTGAAGGATCAGGAGGCGGCAAACGTCAAAAACGAAGCGGCCGGAAGAAGATGTCGCTCGGCAATGCCTAGGTCCCGCAAACACCACCGCGTCTGGCGCGATCCAATGCTGGAGATCTAAAAACTAGTGAGCGTGCCGCTCCGCCATGGATTCACCCAGGAAGGGATAACCAATCTGCAACTTCCTGCATGTTTTCCGTTCTCGTAGAATGGCGAAATCTCTGTACAGGTGAGCGGCTCAGGTGTCTGAAATATCTTTAATTCGATCCTTGGAAAGACCATACCATCCCTGGTTTTGCTGCTCGACATAGAGAGTTGCCTGGCCATCACGCAGAATGGGGCGCACCCATTCGCCAACATCCACGAGAGTTTCGGGGGCGAGGTCCATCCCGCCGATTGTACATACCCGGTCGATATGAGCCTCCGCACAAATCTGAGAAACGGGGTATTCGCCTTTTAATTCGCGCAGACCAGGCAGCCATAAAAAGCGCCCATCGGCGCCTGACTGCCGCAGGCCAACACCTGCAAGCGCACCAATGATGCCTCCGCCCGTACCCGTAAGTCCGGCAAGCCGGATCCGAAAATCGACTGCCATTTGTTCTGCTTCCCCTGCTGCCAATACTTCCCGTTTGGCCCGCCGCCCAAACTCCATGATCGTTTCAGAGATGGCTTCCGGTTGAGCAAGGCACAGCCCGACATCCGAGCCTGGGACGCTGGCACGCAATAGAAATTCACAGCAGGCATTCCACACAGGAAGGATGGAGCCGGTTTCCACTGCGAGGCAGGCAGAGCTATTATGCGAAGTATATGGAATCCTGGAGTCCACCAGGAGCTGGTGGCGTGTAATACCTCCAGGAATGGCAAGACTATTTTCGTTCAGCCAGTTCGCCAGCTGGCGGGCACAGTATCCCGTACCGCGGCTTTCCTGGTTATCTGTATCATCAATGCCAATGAGAAGCTTCATTGTTTCACCTCAGTATTCAGGTTTTATAAATAATCAGAAGTATACAATCAATCTCATGCAAGTGGATTGAGCGAAAGTTCAAATTATCCCAATCGCTCACATCCAGACAAATGTCATACAGAATTAGACTACGAGCCAGGCCTGGAAAGTGCCGTTTTGAAGTTGAGGTCTTGAGCAGAAACCCGAGTTTTCCAAGGGCGGCAAACTCATTTGAATACCATCCATTAATCCAGCCTCGTGTGATGCGGCCCATATCAAATGTTTCGTCGCATATGCAGTGATCTCTTTGCCCTCATTATAGGAAGAAGTGACAAATATCACATGAATTCGAATCTCAAAATTGCTATATTGATATGTATGGAAAATGTTGGGAAACTCCAAATCAACCGAACAATACTTCAACCTTGAAATGCAACCAACATTCTGGATTTCCGTCCTTGATGAAAATAGAAAAATAAACATGTATTGACAAGATATGTTCCATGATCATCTCCGGTCGTTTTAGTGTGCCTGCTGCTTTGGTAAATACGCGAGCGATTTGGGAGAAGCGGGGGTATTCCATGAAGAGAGTGGCAAATCGCATTCACTCCTGACCGGGTAAATTTATAACTCTACAGGATCTGGAATCCTGTCTCGAAAGTCAACCAAACAAGGAGAACACCAATGAGTAAAGATCTCGAATTTGTAGTGCAAGTCATTGCCAAATCTGTTCTCGAGAACGAGCAATACTTCAGCGAGTTGGATGGAGTAGTCGGCGACGGTGATTTTGGCTACTCGATCGCCCGCGGATTCGAGAAGGTGCTTCAGGAGTGGGACAATCTGGATCACAGCCTGCCGGGAAATTTCCTGAAAAAGATTGCTCAAGTCATCATGGGCTCTGTCGGTGGCGTCTCGGGCTCCATTTGGGGCACTTCGTTTCTACGGGCTGGTATGTCTCTGGGGACGAAAACCGAGGTGGAGCGGGCCGACGTTGTTCCCATGTTCAGAGCCGCCATAGAAGGGATCAAGAAACGCGGCAACACGGATGTGGGAGACAAGACCCTGCTGGACTCTCTTGTCCCGGCCGTCGATCGTTTGGAAAAATCCTTCAATGAAGGGAAGGAAACAGCAACGGCACTGGAGGAAGCCGCCGTTGTGGCCAGGGAATGTGCCGAAGCCACCCGGCCCATGCTCGCCAAGAGAGGCCGGGCTGCTTATACGGGTGAGCGCAGCATTGGAACGTTGGATGCCGGTGCCGTTGCGATGGCTGTTTTGTTTGAAGCAGTCAGCAAGGCCTGGAAAGAATAATTTTCAACCATGGTTCTGAAAGGAGATACGTGATGAAGAAGTTCGTCAACGACCCGAACAATTTTGTGCCGGAAATGTTGAAGGGGATTGCCCTGGCTAATCCCACGAAGCTGAAATATATCCCCGCATACAACCTGATCATGCGGGCCGATATCCCAATCGACGATAAAGTCTCCATCATGCAGGGATCAGGATCAGGGCATGAGCCCGCTCATGTCATGGCGGTCGGCAAGGGTATGCTGGACGCAGCCTGCCCGGGGAACGTGTTTGCAGCTCCTCCCGCGGATTTCGTCTACCAGACCACCAAGCTGGTGGCATCGAAGAGGGGTGTCTTGCACCTTTTGAATAACTACACCGGCGACACCATGTCCTTTGAGACCGGGCGTGAAATGGCCGAGGCGGACGGCATCGAAGTGAGGACCGTTGTCATCAACGACGATGTGGCCGTGAAGGATTCCACCTGGACCGTCGGAAGGCGCGGCGTGGCAGGCAACTTCTTTGTGATGAAAGCGGTGGGGGCCGCAGCCGAACAGGGCTGCAGCCTGGAAGAGCTGGAAGCAATCGGCAACCGGGTTGTGTCGGTCACCCGCACCATGGGAATGGCACTGACCGGCTGCACACCGCCGGCCAAAGGTAAACCCATCTTTACCCTGGCTGAAGATGAAATGGAAATGGGGATCGGCATCCACGGTGAGCCAGGACGGAAGCGGGTCAAGCTGGCCCCGGCAAATGCGATTGTCGATGAGCTGCTGGAGGCAGTAGCCAGTGACCTGCCGTATAAAGCGGGTGATGATGTGGCGCTGATGATCAATGGCATGGGCGGCACACCCATCTCTGAGCTTTACCTTCTGTATGGCTATGCCCACGAACAGGTTGAGAAGCGCGGCATGAAGATCAAGCGCAACTATGTTGGTGAGTATTGCACGTCACTGGAGATGGCTGGATTCTCGTTGACCCTGGTCAAGCTGGATCCTGAGCTGGAGGATTTGCTGGCTGCTCCGGCGGAGATTGCAATCCGCGTATTCTAAGGGGCGCGTTTTACCTGAATTGAATAGTCCCGCAGGGTTGTGTAGCGAGGCAAGCCTGCCTTGCAGCACCCTGCGGGACAGTGCTTTTAACACACACTGCTCTTGCCGCGTCAAAACAAGCCAGACGACTAGCAATCGACTATACGCTGTAAGCTATGGTTATCGTTTTCCGCGTGCCTAAATGGGGAGTTGGGTGTTCTACCTGGAAACAGCTTATCACTCATCTTAATCCCATATTGCTCACATTTTGCAGGATTAGAATAATTCGGTGATTTTGGCAATACCTACCTTTCAAGAAGCAAAGAGTTTACATGACACTATCCACCGCACCATCCGACCGCCTTGCCACACCGATCGCCATTGTTGGTTTATCGGCCATCTTTGCCAAAGCGGCAAATCTCCCTGAGTATTGGGATAATATCGTCAAAAAGATCGACAGCATTACCGATGTCCCACTTTCCCGCTGGAATATCGAGGACTATTACGATTCCGATCCCACGCAGCCCGATAAAACCTACTGCAAGCGCGGTGGCTTTATCCCGGACATATCTTTCGATCCGCTGGAATTTGGGCTGCCACCGAACATCCTTGAACTGACGGATGTATCGCAGCTGCTTGCTCTCGTCGTAGCCAAGCAGGCGCTGGAAGATTCCGGCTATGGGACGGCGTGCGAAGAGGTACGGCGCCGTACGGGCGTCATTTTAGGAATCGGCGGGGGACAAAAATTAATTACACCCCTCACCTCGCGGCTGCAATATCCGGTCTGGGAAAAAGTCCTGCGCAGCCTGGGCTTGAATGAAGAGACGATCCAGGCCGCCATTGAACGCATGAAACTGGCCTACATCCCCTGGGAGGAAAACTCCTTTCCGGGAATGTTAGGCAATGTCATTTCCGGGCGCGTGGCAAATCGCCTGGACCTGGGCGGGATCAACTGCGTGGTGGATGCAGCCTGCGCCAGCTCACTCAGCGCACTTCAAATGGCGGTAAGCGAGCTCACATCGGGTCGCGTCGATATGATGCTGACCGGCGGCGTGGATACCGATAACTCCATCTTTATGTATATGAGCTTCAGCAAGACACCCGCGTTCTCGAGAAAGAATGAGATCAAGCCCTTTGACGCGGAGTCGGATGGCATGATGATCGGCGAAGGCCTCGGGATGATGGTCCTTAAGCGCCTTCCGGACGCCGAGCGCGATGGAGACCGGATTTACGCCGTTATTAAAGGAATTGGCGCCTCCAGCGATGGACGTTATAAGAGCATTTACGCACCGAACTCCGCCGGACAGGCTCTCGCCCTCAAGCGGGCTTACGCCTCGGCCGGGTTCGCACCTGCCACCGTGGGGCTGATCGAAGCGCATGGCACCGGCACAGTCGCAGGCGATCTGTGTGAAGTAACAACCCTCAATGAGGTGTTTCGCTAGAATAACCCGCAGCGCCAGCATATCGCCTTGGGCAGCGTCAAATCGCAGATCGGTCACACCAAAGCAGCGGCGGGGGCAGCCAGTATGATCAAAGTTGCGCTGGCTTTGCACCACAAGATTTTGCCGCCCACAATCAACGTTCAGGAGCCCCATCCCCAACTGGACATTGAAAATTCGCCCTTCTATCTCAACACGGAGACGCGACCCTGGATCCGTGGTGAACATCCCCGCCGTGCAGGAGTCAGCGCGTTCGGATTTGGTGGCACCAACTTCCATGTTGTCCTGGAGGAATACAAACCGGAGCAGCAAGCGCCGTATCGCCTCCATCACCAGGTTCAAACGATCGTCCTGCACGCCCCCACACCTGAAGCCCTTCGTATGAACGCTCAGGAGCTTCAGAAGCAGCTGCAATCAGTGGATGGAGAACGAGAGCTTTCGCGCAGATCAGCTGCAAGCTCCAGTGCAATACCACGCAGCGACGCGCGTCTCGGCTTTGTCGCCGATTCGCTGGCCGAGGCACGCGATCTGCTGGCACTGGCTGTAGATCAAATGCACACAAAAGCCGGCGAGAACAGCTGGCAGCATCCCAAAGGAGTTTTCTATCGCCGCCAGGCGCTGGAAGGGAAAGTGGTCGCGCTCTTTCCTGGGCAGGGCGCGCAGCATGTAGAAATGGGACGGGAGCTCATGCTCAACTTCCCCGTGTTGCGCGAAGCCTTTGGCAGGATTGATGCGCTTTTCCATGCCGATGGGAAAACACCGGTTTCGCGAATCGTTTATCCCGCTCCCACACCTGGCCGGGATTCGCAAACCGCCAAAACGGAAGCACTGCAGCGCACAGACTATGCCCAGCCCGCCATCGGCGCGCTGAGTGCGGGGTTATATCAGCTGTTTACAGAAGCCGGTTTCCATGCCGATTTTGTGGCGGGTCACAGCTTCGGGGAACTGACCGCGCTCTGGGCCGCAGGCGTAATGGACGAGCCGACTTACTTCCAGTTGATGAAAGCACGCGGTGAGAGTATGTCGCCGCCTGCGCAGCCAGGTTTTGACGCTGGAACAATGCTGGCGGTGAGCGGCACATATGAGCAGCTTCAAGCTGAATTGCCTCACCTTCCCGGCGTCTATCTGGCAAATTGGAACGCACATAACCAGATCGTGCTTGCAGGCCCCACTTCGGCAATCGAAGCAGCCGAATCCATACTGAAGGGTAAAGGATATGGTGTAACGCGCCTGCCTGTTTCAGCTGCCTTCCATACCCCGTTGGTGGGGCACGCGCAACAGCCGTTTGCAGAAGCAATCCATGCTGCTGCATTTAAAAGCCCCTCGCTGCCGGTGTATGCAAATGCCACGGCCCAGCCTTATCCGTCCGACCCACGGGCGATCGAGGAACAACTTTCCCAGCACTTACTCCAACCTGTACTGTTTACCAAGCAGATCGAAAATATGGTTGCTGCGGGCGCAGCGATATTTATCGAATTTGGTCCACGCAACATTCTCACAAATCTGGTGAAAAACATTCTGGCAGATCGCGCCCACCTGGCGGTAGCGCTGAATGTTGGCAAACAAAAGGATAGTGACCGGCAACTACACGAAGCCATTGCCCAACTGCGCGTGGCAGGCGTACAGCTGCGCGAGGTCGATCCATACGCGGTTATCGTCAAACCTGCCGAAACAAAATCCAGGCGCGCGCTCAATATCCAACTTAATGGAAGCAACTACGTAAGCGATCGCACGCGTGCCTTGTACGATGCGGCTCTGCAGCAGCCTGCACCCACCGTGGAGGAAACGCCGGCGATTCAAGCTGCGGCCGTCGCCTCACCGACCCAGCCAGTCGAAAACAATCTTTCTACGGTACATGCAGATATCCTGGCACAATTGATCGATCAACAAAACAAGGCCGCGCGCCTGCAGGAAGAGTACTTACGCCAGCATGCTGAATATGCACAGACCCTGTTGAAACTACTCAATGAGGAAACTCATCTTCCTTCCAACATGGAGCCTGCTCATGGGCGCGAACCAATTTTATCGAGTGGTGAACAAGAGCTGAGCCCGGTCGTCTCTCTGCCAACCCCTGTGGCAAATGTATTCGCGCCCGCAGCGCCGGAACCGCTCATTCAAGCAGCTGAGCCTGTTATGGAGTTCGCTCCCGGTATTGACCTGGCAGCATTGACCCAGTCACTTATCGAAGTCGTTAGCGAGAAAACTGGTTATCCTGTTGAAACACTTGAACCCGCCATGGACATGGAATCGGACCTCGGCATCGACTCCATCAAGCGCGTGGAAATCCTGGGGGCCATGCAGTCCCTGTATCCTGACCTGCCAAAACTCAAACCGGAGGAGCTTGCCGAGCTCCGTACCCTTAACCAAATTATTCAGCACATCGGCAAAGAGCTTGGTGCATCATCAACGGGTCATACGCCGGCGATCGTCCCTGCGATTGTGGTTACGCCTGTCGCAGGGATTGCGCCTGCAGCGATTGTCGCTCCCGGTATTGATATTTCCGTGCTGACCCAAAGCTTAATGGAAGTCGTCAGTGAGAAAACCGGATATCCGGTCGAAACACTTGAGCCTTCCATGGACATGGAATCCGATCTCGGCATTGACTCCATCAAGCGGGTCGAGATCCTCGGTGCCATGCAAACTCTCTATCCCGATCTGCCAAAACTTAAACCGGAGGAGTTGGCCTAATTGCGCACCCTCGATCTGATCGTCGAGCACGTCGGAATAAAGCTTGGCGCACACGCAATGGTCAATGCGCCAGCCATCGTTCCAGCCGTCGTGACCCCGCCTGCGCCTGCTCGCGCAGTGAGTGTTATGCCGGTTGCGGTAGCTGCGCCTGGCATTGACTTTGCCAGGCTGACCCAGTCACTTATGGAAGTCGTTAGCGAGAAGACCGGCTACCCGGTCGAAACACTTGAACCCGCCATGGACATGGAATCGGATCTCGGCATCGACTCCATCAAGCGCGTGGAAATCCTGGGGGCCATGCAGTCCCTGTATCCTGACCTGCCAAAACTCAAACCGGAGGAGCTTGCCGAGCTGAGGACATTGGGCCAGATCGTCGAACATATCGGCGCGAAACTGGGAACATCCTCATCAAACAGTACACCTGTGATCGTGCCGCCAGTCATGTCTGTATCTGTCCCTGGCCCTCAGTTGGCCAGCATGCCTGTTTCCATTCCCTCTTCTGGGATTGACCTACAGACACTGACTACGACCTTGATGGGAGTTGTGAGCGAGAAGACTGGTTATCCTGTTGAAACGCTCGAACCCGCCATGGACATGGAATCGGATCTCGGGATCGACTCGATCAAGCGTGTGGAGATCCTCGGCGCCATGCAAACTCTTTACCCCGACCTGCCAAAACTCAAACCAGAGGAGCTCGCCGAGCTGCGTACTCTCGGCCAGATTGTCGAACACATTGGCGCGAAGCTTGGCGGGACATCGACAATTACAACGCCTGAAATCGTTACTGCAGCGATGTCACCCCTACCAGCTCCTGTCTTGATCGATACTCCTGTTGTTCCTTCTTCCGGTGTAGATCTCATAGCATTGACTCAAACCTTAATGGAGGTCGTCAGCGAGAAAACCGGCTACCCCGTTGAAACGCTCGAGCCAGATATGGATATGGAATCCGACCTGGGCATCGACTCCATCAAGCGGGTCGAGATCCTCGGAGCCATGCAATCTCTATACCCGGATCTTCCCAAGCTCAAACCGGAAGAACTGGCGGAGCTGAGAACCCTGGGCCAGATCGTTGCGCATATCGGCGCGAAACTTGGCGCGACGTCAGCACCAGTGCTTGAAGAAACTGTCACGATGGTTACTCTGCCCGTCCCCGAAGCGCCGCGTGTAGGTCGCAGCGCTGTACGGCTAAAAGCCCTGCCATTACCGGATCTCCTTGAAGCTCATCTTCCGGCAGGATTTATTGCCCTGCTCACCAATGACGGTACCCCCGCCACTGCCAGGCTTGCCAGCGCCCTCACAGAACGCAACTGGCGCGTAGTCGTGATGAACTTCCCACAGACAGCAGTGAATGCCTTCAACAAACTGCCGGTCCACATCCCGCAGGTGACCCTGCCAGACCTATTCGAAGCCAACCTGGCACTCGTGCTCAAGAATATCGAAGCCGAATATGGACAGGTCGGCGCCTTCATCCATCTCAACCCCTATTCTGATCCCGCTCCGGACATGCCGTTCGTCGAAGCTGAAAAAGCCATCGTGAAGGAGGTGTTTCTCCTGGCCAAACACTTAAAGGATTCGCTCTCCGCAGCAGCCAGTGCCGGGCGTAGCTATTTCATGACCGTTGCCCGCCTCGATGGCGAGTTCGGATTGGGCAGCGGTTCCTTTGGTGCAATCAGCGGCGGCCTGTTCGGTTTGACCAAGACACTCAGCCAGGAATGGCCGTCGGTATACTGCCGTGCACTGGACCTGGTTCCGCATATCGACCCGGACAGGGTTGCGCAATATATCCTCGCCGAGCTGCAGGATCCCAACCGGTTGATCACGGAAGTGGCCTATGGACTAC
>JBLMZU010000268.1:0-5622 GCA_050258995.1 Bacteroidota bacterium | reverse complement strand
CTCGCGTAAATCGTCCACATCGGGTTTGCAGGCCAGACCCAGCGCGGCGATCTTTCTATTTTTCAATTCCCCGGCCGCCCGCTTAACTTTTTGCAGGACAAAGTGCGGCTGTTCATCGTTGACTTTGCGCGCGTGGTAGATCAACGGAGTAAGCTCCGGCGCGGCCTCGACAAAGAACCACGGATCCACGCTGATGCAGTGCCCGCCCACACCTGGCCCCGGGCTCAGGATGTTGATGCGCGGGTGAAGGTTGGCCAGGCTGATCGCCTCCCAGACATCCACGCCGAATTTTTCGGCCAGCCGGGAGAACTCATTGGCGATGGCGATGTTCACATCCCGGGTGGTGTTCTCCATCAGCTTGACCATCTCGGCCGTGGTGGCATCGGTTTCGATGATGTCCCCTTTTACAAAGACCGCGTACAGGTCCCGGCCGGCGCGCGCCGACTCAGGCGTAACGCCGCCGATAACGCGGGCATTCTCGATCAGCTCGCGCAGGATCTGTCCCGGGAGCACGCGTTCTGGCGAGTAGCACAGGAAAAAATCCGTCCCGGCTTTGAGGCCGGATCGCTCCAGGATGGGAGCAACCAGGTCGAGCGTGGTACGCGGCGGAGAGGTCGATTCCAAAACCACCAGGTTGCCTTTTCGCAGGCAGGGGACGATCGCTTCGGCGGCTGAAATCACAGCCCGCATGTCGGCCAGCTTATACTTCCGACCTTCGAGCTCGTTGTATTCATTCTCATGGAAGGGCGTGGGGACTGCGATCAGAAACGCGTCCGCTTGTGCAGGCGCGGCGGAGACGGTCAGGTTCCCGGATTTTATGGCATCTTCCACAATGTTCCGCAGGCCGGGCTCATGGATATGGATCTCGCCTCTGTTGAGAGTTTCCACAACCCGGGGGTTAACATCCACCCCGATCACTCTCACTCCATGGGTGGCAAATGTCGAAGCGGTGGGCAGACCGATGTACCCCAGGCCGAGAACACAAATCTTTTGAAAGTTCACACACACTCCTTGTTCGATGATGGTTTACCGCCGGGCGTGCGGGTCGATCGATTCCTTGGCGGCACCATGGGTTTCCCGCCAATTATACAGCCTCCTCCCAGACTGGCTCCACAACTTTCCCGGGTGAATTTCGTAGAAAGATTGGAGTAAACAAATTGTCTTGTTGTATAATGAATTGGAGGCATTATGCCTGACTTCCTGCTGAATCCGAATGCTGTATACATGATGCTGATGGCGGGCGCCCTCATGGCACTGCTGGCCCTTGCTACCCCGGGGACAGGCTTGCTGGAAATTGGGGCGCTGTTTATGATCGTCCTGGCAGGCTATGGTCTTTATACCCTGACGTTCAACTGGTGGGCACTCCTGGTCATGATCCTGAGTGCCATTCCCTTTGTCTACTCCATCGAAAAACCCAGGCGTGAGCCTTTTCTGATCCTTTCCATCGTCATGTTGATCGTGGGATCGATCTTTATTTTTCCCCGGACGATCGCACATGCGGGCGTCAATCCGTGGCTGGCCCTGGGTACGTCGGCGCTGGTCGGCGGATTTTTGTGGCTGGCGGCGAAGAAAACCATGGAAGCAGCCCGCATTAAACCCTCGCATAACCCTGAAGGAGTGGTGGGCCAGACCGGGGAAGCCAAATCGCGCATCTTCACGGATGGAAGCGTACAGGTGGCGGGGGAGCTCTGGTCTGCACGCAGTGAGCAACCCATACCGGCCGGCAGTCCGGTCCGGGTGCTAAAAAAGGAAGGATTTATTCTCATCGTTGAGAGAGCGGAATGATTGGAATAAAGGAATCCTCGCTATCGTATTCACGTTGAAACCCAAAAGGAGAAATCTATGAATTACGCAGTTCTTTGTGTCCTGGGTGGACTTGCTCTACTTCTTTTTCTTTTCCTTGCTTCTGCCATTCGGGTCGTTCCGGAATATCAGCGCCTGGTGGTGTTTCGCCTGGGACGCTGTATTGGCACGAAGGGACCGGGGATTGTGATCCTCATCCCGATCATTGACCGGGCGGTCAAGGTGGATCTGCGGGAACAGGTCCGTGAGATCCCGCACCAGACTTCGATCACCAAGGACAACGCACCGATCTCGATCGACTTCCTCTGGTACTACAAGGTCATGGATCCGGCTGAGTCGGTCCTGCAGGTGGGCAACTTTGAAATGGCTGCCCAGGGTATGGCGACCACAACTCTGCGCGCGGTGATCGGCGGAATCCCGCTGGACGATGTCCTCTCCGAACGCGAGCATATCAACACCATGCTGCGCACCCGTCTCGATGAGGTGACGGAGCGCTGGGGTGTGAAAGTGACCAATGTCGAGATCCGCGAGATCATCCCGCCGCGCGACGTGCAGGATGCCATGAACCGCCAGATGTCTGCGGAACGCATCCGCCGTGCCGTGGTGACAGAGTCGACCGGTACGCGCGAAGCCGCCATCAACGTGGCCCAGGGCGAAAAGCAGTCGGCCATCCTGCGGGCGGAGGGCTCGAAGCAGTCTGCCATCCTGGAAGCGGAAGGCCAGCAGCAGGCCCAGGAATTGAAGGCCCTTGGCTTTGCGAAGGCGCTGGAGGAGATCTTCGAGTCAGCCCAGAAGATCGACCAGAAGACGATGACGCTCCAGTATTTCGATACGCTGAAGGCGATCGGTACAAGTCCCTCGACGAAATACATCTTCCCGTTGGAATTCACCAGCATGCTGGAAAGTTTTATCAGGAATAAAGACGGAAAATAAATAACCAGCCAATCAAAGATGCAGGAAGCGGGAGGTCAGTATCCGCTTCCTGCGTTTTTATTGATACAATTCGCAGCATGGAAATTCAAGTCGCAAGCCTGCGCGACCTGGGGGCCCTGCGCCGGCTGGAAAGTGTCATTTTCGAAAAAGATGCATGGTCCATTCTGGATCTGGTGGCCGTTCTCACCTGGTCGGACGTGGTCCGCTTGAAGGCAGTAGTCGATCACGAGATGATCGGGTTCGTCGCCGGGGACCTGCGCCCGGCCGAGAATACCGGCTGGATCGCCACCATCGGTGTGGATCCCCGCTATCAGCACCAGGGCATCGGCCGGGCTCTCCTGCGAGCCTGTGAGGCACAACTCAAATTTCCCCGGGTCAGGCTGACCGTCAGGATATCGAACGATCATGCGATCGCCCTCTACGAAAAGGAGGGGTACCGCACGGTGGATATCTGGAAGAAGTATTACAACGATGGGGAGGACGGCCTGGTGATGGAAAAGACACTGCAAAAGGAATAAATGGATCCTCTCCTGATGACGAATAAAATCCGTAGTGGGATATAATTTCGGTTGATGAGCTCCGAAGCATTATTACCACCCGTATGGGTCGATCGCCAGCATTTGTTCGACAGAATGATCATGGACTTATCGGTACAGCCCCGCATTGCGGTGGATACCGAGTCCAACAGCCTGCATGCCTATCGTGAACAGGTCTGCCTCGTCCAGTTTTCAACCCCTGCAACCGACTATATCCTTGACCCGTTCGTCTTCAATGACCTGAGCGCGCTCGGACCCCTGTTCGGCAATCGCGCCCAGGAAAAGATCTTCCACGCAGCAGAATATGACCTGATCTGTTTGACGCGCGATTTTGGCTTTGAATTTGCGAATCTTTTCGACACGATGTATGCCGCCCGCGTGCTTGGTTACTCCCTCGTCGGGCTCGACAATATGCTGTCTGAAAAGCTAGGCATCAAGCTGGATAAGCGCCATCAAAAGGCCGATTGGGGGGCCAGGCCGCTGACCCCCTCCCAGATCGACTACGCCCGCCTGGATACCCATTACCTTTTCCGCCTGCGCGATATCCTGGAGAAGGAGCTCGCTGAAAAGGATCTGCTGGAGCTTGCCCGTGAGGATTTTGCCCGGGCCTCGAAGGTGGATCTGCCGCGCGAAAAGGTGAACGGCGGCGCCTCCTGGAGACGCTTCAGCGCGCGCAAGGACCTGTCCCTGCGGGAGCTGACGATCCTGAGCGAGTTGTGCGGCCTGCGCGACCATATCGCAGAGCACCTGGACAGACCGCCTTTCAAGGTCGTCGACGACGATACCCTGCTGGCCATCGCCCGCAACCTACCGGAGAAGGATGTCGACCTAGCAGGGATCGGCCTGAGCCCGAAGCAGATCCGTTTGTGGGGGGATGGAATCCTGGATGCGGCGCGGCGCGGGGCGGAGGCGCCGCTGGTCACACGGGAGCAGACCCGGCGTCCGAACGACGCCGTGTTGAAGCGTCTGGAAAGGCTCAAGAACTGGAGAAAGACCACGGCTAAGACAATGGGCGTCGAATCCGATGTCGTCCTGCCGAAGGTCTATTTGAATCTACTGTCTGAAAAACCGCCCCGGACGATGCAGGAACTGGAAGCTTCCCTGGCGGAATCCCCCTGGCGCTTTCATCATTTTGGAACACAAATCTTAAAAATACTCGGAGGTTGAAATGAGGATCACTTTTCACGGGGCGGCGCAGACGGTGACCGGAAGCCAGCATCTTCTGGAGATCAACGGGCACCGGCTCCTCCTGGACTGCGGCCTGTACCAGGGAAAGCGGGCGGAAGCCTACAAGCGGAACCTGACATTTTCCTTCGATCCGCGCAAAGTGGATGCCGTCCTCCTTTCACACGCCCATATCGATCACGCCGGAAACCTGCCAAACCTCGTTCAGGATGGGTATGACGGTCCAATCTATGCGACGAATGCCACCGTGGATCTTGCCACGGTCATGCTGGCCGATTCCGGTCACATTCAGGAGGCAGACGCCGAGTATCTCAATAAAAAGCGCCTGGCCCGTGATGAGGAGGCGATCGAGCCCTTGTACACGGAAGCGGATGCGCAGCGGGCTGCCCAGCTCTTCCATGGCATGGAGTACAACCAGCCGTTCGCACCGATCCCGGGCGTGGTTGCCCGTTTTATCGAAGCCGGACACATCCTGGGCTCTTCGGCAATCTCCCTGGAGATCGAGGAAAAGGGACGGAAGATCCGCTTCTGGTTTTCCGGGGACATCGGGCGGTATAAGCTGCCCTTGTTACGTGACCCCGTGCTGCCCCAGGATGTCGACTATTTGTTGATGGAATCCACTTATGGCGATAAACCGCATGTCGATCCTGTTCTGGCATTCGAGGAATTCGAGACGGTGGTGGACCGGACCTTGAAGCGCGGCGGCAAGGTCATCATCCCCGCATTTGCGGTCGGGCGCACGCAGGAGCTGGTCTACCATTTGAACATGATGATGTTCGCCAAAGAGGTGCCGCCTGTGCCGGTCTTCGTGGACAGTCCGCTGGCCGTGAATGCGTCCCAGGTGTTCAGGAAACATCCCGAATGTTTTGACGACGAGACCCGCTGGTTTGTGCAGCAGGCCCAGCATCCCGCCCTGGATTTCAAGCTCCTGAAATATGTCCAATCGGTGGAAGAGTCAAAGGCCCTGAACCTGCGCAAGGATCCGATGATCATCATCTCTGCCTCCGGCATGGCAGAGACAGGGCGCATTCTCCATCATCTGAAGAACAATATAGAAGATCCAAAGAATACCGTCTGCATTGTCTCCTGGCAGGCGCCAGATACGCTCGGCCGGCGGCTTGCAGACCGTGAAAAACAGGTCAAGATCTTTGGCGAGCCGTATACG
>JBLMZU010000267.1:0-7629 GCA_050258995.1 Bacteroidota bacterium | reverse complement strand
TCACACTCGGTCGCGCGGAGGATAACGACATCGTTGTCCCCTCCATGATCGTTTCGCGTTATCACGCCACCCTGGAGCTCACTCCCAGCGGCTACGAGATCATGGTCAGTCCGGGCGCCACCAACACCCTCACCTGCCAGGGACGCCCTGTGGTCGGGCGGCAGCTGCTGACCCACGGCGATGTGCTGCGCATCGACAGCGACCAGCCCGGCATGATGGTCAGCATGACGTACGAGTCACCCCTGCAGGCCGCGGTCAAAATACCCTTCGCGATCAAGTTCGACGAGAAGGAGAAGATCACCATCGGCCGTGATCCCGGCAACGACGTTGTCCTCGAGAAACCGAATATCTCGCGTTTCCATGCCCAGTTGACACGTGTGGGCATGCGTTATTACGTGACCGACCTGCGCAGCGCCAATGGGACCTTTGTCAACGACACGCGGGTCGAGGGGGATGTCTGGCTGAACCCGCAGGATACGATCCGTATCGGGCCTTACAAGTTCGTGCTCGGCCAGGATCAGTTCACCCGCTATGACGAGACCGAGGGCATGCGGGTGGAGGCCTACAACATCAACAAGTGGGTGCGCAAGGATCTCAACCTGCTGCAGGATATCTCGCTGATCTTTCAACCGCGGGAATTCATCGTGGTCGTGGGCCAAAGCGGAGGGGGGAAATCGACCCTGGTCGACTCGATTGCCGGCTACCGGCCCGCGACACACGGCAAGGTGTTTGTCAACGACATCGATGTCTACCAGAACTTTGACGCCGTTCGCAACGAGATCGGCTATGTGCCGCAAAAAGACATCATCCACATGGAGCTGACGGTCTATCAGGCCCTGGACTTTGCCGCCCAATTGCGCATGCCCAGGGATACGACTGCCGATGAGCGACGCAAGCGCATCATGGAGGTGCTGGAGGATCTCGACCTGACCCATCGCAAGGATGTGCAGATCAGCGGCCTGAGCGGCGGACAGCAGAAGCGCGTCTCCATCGGCGTGGAGCTGCTCACCCGCCCGGGCCTGTTCTTCCTCGACGAGCCCACCTCGGGTCTGGATCCCGGCACTGAAACCACATTCATGCATCTGAACCGCCGCCTGGCAGACCAGGGACGCACGATCATCATGGTCACGCACGCGACCAAGAACGTGATGCTGGCCGACAAGGTGGTGTTCATGGCCCGCGGCGGTTACCTGGCCTGGTTCGGTCCCCCAAATGAAGCCCTGGCCTACTTCGACCAATACCGTAGCGAGATGGATCGCCGTACCAAGCCGATGGAGTTCGACCAGATCTACACCATCCTGGACGATCCATCCAAGGGCAAGGCGAAGGATTGGGCGGAGCGCTATCAGAACGATATCGCCTGCCAGAAGTATATTGTCGAGCCTCTCCAGGCACGGCAGAGAGACCTGTCGGCTGCACAGGCGCCGGTGAACAAGAAGCAGAAGCGGACGGGAAAGAGCCGTACGTCATCCTGGCGCCAGTTAGCGGTCCTCTCGAAGCGTAACATCACCATCCTGGTGCGTGACCGCTCCAGCCTGATCCTGATGCTGGTGGCAGCACCGGCGATCGCCGCCCTCGACCTGGTCCTCGCACCGGTCATGGGCAAAGCCCCATTCGATTTCATGAAAGGGAACGCGGCGAACGGGGGCATCACCCTCTTCCTGATGTCGCTTTATGCACTGCTGGTGGGAGGCATGTCGCAGATGCGCGAGTTCGTCAAGGAGGCGGACATCTACAGGCGGGAACGGCTCGTCAACCTGCGGATCGTCCCTTATGTCTCCTCAAAAGTCTGGGTGGCGCTGTTGCTGGCCTTCTATCAGGGGCTGGCGTATACGGTGCTGCATTACATTGCTTTTAAAATGCCAGGCGGCGCATCCGGATTTTGGCAGGTCTATATCACCATGGTCCTGGCGACCATGACCGGCATGATGCTAGGCCTGCTGGCATCGGCAATTGCACCCAATTCTGCCTCGGCGCCTCTTACATTAATCATGTTGATCGTGCCTCTCATCGTCTTGAGCGGCGCGCTGGCACCGATCCCTCCCAACATCAGCCAGGTGGCCTCCTCGCGCTGGGCCTTCCAAAGCCTGCTGGGAATTGTCGGTGCCGGTTCGGATATCGCCGCCGATCCGTGCTGGGCGCTGGATAAGGATCTGCGTGAGGGGATGAACCTGGACGATAAGACCAACTTCCAATGCACCTGTATGGGTCTTAAGGTGTTCGACAAGAATTCGTGCAGCTTCCCCGGCGTTGGACAATACTACACAGCCGAGATCGACCAGCCAGCCCCGACACGTCCCCCGGATCTGCCCCCGCAACCCGCCGAGCCCAAAATCCCCGAAGCGCCTCCCCCGCCTGACAATAATTTTGACCAGGTCAAAATGGCCCAGTACTTGAATGCATTAAGTTCCTACCAGAATGATGTCAAGGACATCCAGGACAGCTACCGCAACCAGGTGGATCTCTATAAGTCACAGTCGGATGTTTATTCGAGTGAGATGGCCAAATACCAGGAGGACATCGCCCGCTATAACATCGCGCGCATTTCGGCGGTCAAGGGAGCCGAGGGAGTGATGAGCAGTGTCAATGACCAGTATGGCTGGGCCTGGGTGAACAAGAAGGATCCGTCCATTTACTACCCCTGGCTGCTCAACACCTGGCTTGCCCAGATCAAGATCATCTTTGTGTACTTCCTGCTCATCCTGTGGCTGATCAAGAGAAAGGATGTCAAATAGCCATGCCTAAAAAACTTTTCTCCTTTCTCAGCCTGCTCCTGCTGCTGATCCTTGCCTATGGATGTGGGTCCTCTGCGCTTCCCAAGTCCATCTCCATGACCTTGACGCCCATGAGTGGCCTGATCCGTGAAACGCTCACGGCGCGCGCCGGCGAAGAAGGCGGATCGACGAATGAGCTGGCCACTGCCGTCGCCAAGGCCACCACCCGGGCCGGTGAGATCTACGCCACCCAGACAGCCCGCGCCGCCTTGAACGAGCCCGCGCGACTTGCCTCGGTCACTGCCATGGCACCCGCGGTGGCAGAGCTGCCCCGCTATGGAATCGACCCGGCCGATGGATATGTAGCCTGGATCCACAAACCCGTGACTCTCGACCTGAGCGGCTTTGGCCAGACCGGGTTTGCCAACGACTATCCCCAGATCACCGCTGCCGACTTTGTACTGGTATCCGATATTACCTGGAATACAAAGAACAGCATCTCCGGCTGCGGATTTATGTTCCGCTCGAACGGCAACCAGAACAATCCCAGCCAGTACATGGTGCTTGTAACCCGGACCGGCATGGGACGCATGGCCTGGCTGGCATTGATGGATGGACAGGTTAGCAACTTTCGTGAATATTATCCAAAGGACAAGGATAAATCCTTCACCTGGTTCAACGACGCAACCAATCGCCTGGCAGTGGTCGCCCGCGGCGACAAAATCAGCCTGTACTCCAATGGAACGCTCATCGATGAAATTGACATCAAACAGGGTCCCCCGGATGTCACGCTCAAGCAGCCAAAGATCGTCATCCCGTCAAATGTTCTGCCCGGTCAGCTGGAGCAGTTCCGGGGCCTGGCAAATGAGCAGGACCAGGGCAACAACCAAGCCAAAGCGCAACTGGAGGAAGCCCGCAAGAACTTTGCCATTAAAAAGCCCTTCCTGTACGATGGCCTGCTGGGGTTTCTCGGCGCCAGCGATGCGGGGCGAACGATCTGCACCTTCCAGAATGCCTGGCTGTTTATCCTGAATCCACAGCAAAACTAGGACCCGATCTCTTAAGAAAAAGTCCGCTTGCAGGAGGAACTTTCTGCAAGCGGACTTTGATTTCCAAGCAAATATGAAGCCAGCCCCCTGGCTGACAACTACCGGCTGCCTGCCAGCTCATCGTATTTTTTACGCGCCTCCCGGATATCGTCCCACATCAGCGCCTTGGGAGAGCCCGGCTCACGGGAGGGGTTGCGCAGCAAATAGGATGGATGAAAAATGGGCATCAACCAGCGGTCTCCCTGTCGCGTCCACTGGCCGCGCAGAGTGGTGATGCCGGTCCTGCGCAGCACCGACTGGCAGGCCACATTGCCCGTCAACAGGATGACAAGCGGGTCGACCAGGCGGATGATCTCAAAAACAAACGGGCGGTAGTAATCCACTTCCGCGTCACTTGGCTTGCGGAACTGCTTTCCATCCTCGCCCGGCGGCATGCGGAAGACCGAGTTGGTGATGTACACATCCTTCTCAGGATCAAAATTCGCGGCCAGCAGGATCTTGTCCAGCAGTTGCCCGGCTGGCCCCACGAATGGCTTGCCCTGGATATTTTCCTGTGGACCGGGCGCCTCTCCGATCAGCAGCAGCTTTGCGTCTGGATTTCCCCGGCTGATTACGATATTCGTACCTGCGTTCGCCAGCGGATCCGAGGTCATCCCGCGAATGGCAGCAAGCACCTCTTCAAGCGAGTTGTATTTGGAAGCGTTGAACAGGTCGGTTTGGAACATAGGTGTATTTATTATATTCCCGGTCCTGCCCTATTGTAAATTTAATTAATCGGAAACAACATCAAAAAGTTCACCACAGGCTTTATCTCTAAAAACTTTCCTTGAACTCTGTGGTGAAATGGCAGACAATTCGAATCTTTATGGGTTCGGCTGCAGGATCACCTTCCTGACCGCCGGGTCGCGGCTTTCGATCATTTCGAGCGCCCTGGGCATTTCCTGCAGAGGCAAGCGGTGCGAAATGAGGGAATCCACCTTGATCTGCCCGGAATGCAACAGGTCCACGGCCTGGAAGGAATTTCGAACAGATGTGAATGAGGACAGCACTGTCAGGCCTTTTTGAAAAATCTTAAACCCTTCCACTTCCATGTTCTTCCCGGAAGGAGGAACCCCGAACAGAAGAACCGTCCCCCCTTTGCGGACAAAATCGATTGAGCGGTTCATGACGGGGATGGAGCCGGTCGCATCGATCACGATGTCGTAGGTGTCCAACAGCAGATCCTCCATACGATTGACAACAACATC
This sequence comes from Bacteroidota bacterium, assembly GCA_050258995.1. GTDB lineage: Bacteria > Chloroflexota > Anaerolineae > Anaerolineales > Villigracilaceae > Defluviilinea. The sequence continues at coordinate 2,619 of JBLMZU010000267.1, read as the reverse complement.
CACATTCAGCTGGCGGGCAGACTCGGCCCGGCCCGGATTGCTCTCCAGGACGGTGATACGCGCCGCACCCTGCAGGTGCGCCATCTGGATCATCAGGTTCCCAATCGGACCCGCGCCGAAAATTGCGACGTGGTCTGCCAGTCCGATACGTGCCCGCTCGATCCCGTGCACCACGCAGGAAAGAGGCTCCATGAATGCGCCGTACTCGAATGGAAGGTCCCCAATACTGAAGACGGCTTTCTCGGGGGCGATCACATACTCTTCCATGCCGCCCGGCAGGGTCACCCCGATGGCCTGCCAGTTCAGGCAGAAGTTCTGGCGATTGTTGAGACAGTTCACGCAGTTGTCGCAGGAGATATTCGGTTCCACCGCCACCCGGTCTCCAGGCTTGAAGCGCCGGACCTGGCTGCCTACCGCGACGACAACCCCTGAAAATTCATGGCCCGGGATGACGGGGTAACTGCCCAGGTATTCCCCACGATAAATATGCAGATCCGTACCGCAGATGCCACTCGCCATGACCTGGATCATCACTTCGCGCGGTCCCGGCTCGGGGACTTCCCGCTCCACCATGTGGATCTCATTCGGCTTCTCGATGACAACACTATTCATCACTGTACTCCTTAGAATATCCAAGTTTCAAAACCGCAGATATGAATTGTTCAGCCTTGGGGATTAAATATTACTACGAACCAGGCCAGGCTGAGGATACATTAAAGAAAAAAGGCGTGGCTGACGATTTCAGCTTCGCCTTTCCAAAGTTTTCATTTCCTGCCTGGCTAAAGCGACTGGAAGGCTTGCGCTGCTGCTTCCAGGGTTGCGTCGATGATCACGTCATCATGCAGGATCGAAAGGAATCCCGCTTCGAACTGTGAAGGAGCCAGATAGACTCCATTCTCCAGCATTTTCTGGAAGAATCTACCAAAACGAGCTTTGTCGGCCACCTTCACCGTGCCCCAGTCAACAGGCCTGGTTTCGCTGAAGAAAGTAGTGAACATTGTGCCCACCCGCGTCTGCTGGATGGGGATACCTGCCTTCCTGGCAACGGATGAGATCCCCGCCTCCAGCCGGCCTGCAGCCTGCTCCATTTCCTCCCAGCAGTCCACGCCACGGATCAAGTCCAATGCCGCGATCCCGGCGCTCATCGCCAGCGGATTGCCCGATAGAGTCCCTGCCTGGTATATCGGGCCGAGAGGCGCCACCAGTTGCATGATCTCCCTTTTGCCGCCGTACGCACCGACGGGCAGTCCACCGCCGATCACTTTGCCAAGCGTGGTCAGGTCGGGCTGGATGCCGTACAAAGTCTGGGCGCCGCCTTTATGGACGCGGAACCCGGTCATCACTTCATCGAAGATCAGAACGGCTCCTTCGCGCTCGCTGATCCTTCGCAGGCCTTCCAGGAATCCGGGCTGCGGTGGGACCACGCCCATATTCCCCGCGACCGGCTCGACGATAATGCCTGCGATCTGATCAGGATTATTTTTGAACAACAGCTCAACCGAGTCGAGGTTGTTGAAATTGGCAACCAGGGTATTCGCAGCCGTTGTGGCAGGCACCCCGGGTGAATCGGGCAATCCAAGTGTCACCACGCCTGAGCCAGCCTGCACAAGCAGCATATCGGCATGGCCGTGATAACAGCCATCGAACTTGATGATCTTGTCACGTTTTGTATAGGCCCGGGCCAGCCGTAAGGCAGACATGGTCGCCTCGGTCCCTGAGTTCACAAAACGGATCATTTCAATATTGGGCATGAAGTCCATGATCCTTCTGGCCAGCTCGATCTCCAGCGGACTGGGGGCGCCATAGGATGTCCCTTTGATCGCCGCATCCTGAATGGCTTTCACAATATTGGGATGTGCATGCCCTGTAATGAGCGGTCCCCAGGAGAGGACGTAATCGATATAACGGTTGCCGTCCACATCAAAGAGATACGGCCCTTCGCCATGATCGATAAAAAGCGGTTGTCCGCCGACAGCACGGAAGGCGCGCACCGGGGAATTCACGCCACCGGGAAATAACGTCTGTGCTGCCTGAAAGAGGGAAATGGATTTGTCGATCTTCATGATACCTCGGGGTCAGAGAGTAGATATTCGATAATTAGAGAGTAGCAGGCACAAGAGTTGAACTGTTCTCTATGTGCCTACTCTCTGCAATCTTATCGACTGCAAGCTCACCTGAATGGATGCAATCTGGAATGCCAATGCCGCGATAGCCGTTGCCGGCCAGTGCAAGGTTGGGATAGTTTTCCATGGCCATATCCACCCGCTTGAGGATTTGAGGATGCCCAAGATTATATTGCGGCATGGCCTTGTCCCACATAAAGATTCGAGAGAGGAGTGGTTCAGAAGTGATGCCCAGCGTAAGACGTAGTTCTTCCTTTGCCAGTGCCAGTAGATCTTTTTCATTCCAGGGAATATCCTGCCCGGCGCGGCCGACAAAGACGCGGATGAGGGCATAGCCGTCGGGTGCGCGGTGCGGGAACTTGGTCGAGGTCCAGGTGCAGGCCAGCGCACGGCGTCCTTCACGGCGCGGGATCACGTAGCCATAGCCGTCCAAGGATCGTGGCAGATCACTCTGTTTGTAGGCAAGGGTTACGGTAGCAGTCGAGGCGTAGGGAAT
>JBLMZU010000266.1:0-9803 GCA_050258995.1 Bacteroidota bacterium | reverse complement strand
GATCTGCGGGACTGGCTGGGAGACCTGATCGCCCACCCGGTCAATTCGGTCAGGACGCCTGCCCGGGCGCTTGGTCTTCTGCATTGGGCCTGGTATGCCAACGCGAACTACGAAACAAATTCCGCCCGGGTCCAGGCCATGAACGAGGAGAGTATCTCCATATATGAGGAGCTGGGAGACAGGAACGGACTGGCCCATGCCTACCTCGGGACTGCTCTTGCAGCGCCCACACTTGAAATCGGCAGGGCCTGCTTTCAAAAGGCACTGGCCCTCCTGCGCGAAACAAATGACAGGGTCTGGATCGCATTTGCCCTGCTTTACTTTGGCTGGCTCATTGAAACGCAGGATTACGCCCGCAAGCTCGCAGCCCTGGAGGAGAGCCTGGCCATCTATCGTGAGATTGGTTACACCTCCGGGATCATCGAGGCTTTGAAGCAGCTTGGCGCGCTCGCCATCCGTGAGGGGGATTTTAGACTGGCCCACTTGCGGCTGGATGAAGGTCTGTCAATCCTGCAGGCGAATTCCTACATCCTTGGAAATTCGGTCACGATGTCTTATGACCTCGGAGACCTTGCCTATTATGAGGGAGATTACGACCTTGCAAAAATCTTTTATGAAAATTGCCTGTCCTGGGCCACTCAGAAATATCTGCCCTATTCCATGACCTGGGCAAATGTTAGATTGGGCTACTTATATACACGGCTTGGTGAATCTGAAAAGGCAAGGCAGTATTACCGGGAAGCTTTAATGCCTTATCTAAAGGAGCAAACAAGCATGGGAGTCACCTTTATTCTGGAAGGAATTGCCAGTCTCGCGATTACAGAGCATCAGTGGGAAAAAGCGGTGAAACTTATTTCCTGGGTGGCTGGCCAGCGCGAGGAAAGGGCGGAGCTGCGCCCACCCGTCGAACAGGTGGCAGTAGACCGGGACCTTGCCATACTCCGCGAGCATTTTTCTGCCTCTGCACTTTCCAGTCTTGCAGCGGAAGGAAATACAATGACCATTGAACAGGCCGTGGCCCTGGCTCTGGAGGAGAAGAATGAGCAGCCAGTATAAGCGTCAAATGGCAGTACAGGATTTCCAGGCTGCCCGGCAGCGGGCCTCGATCCAGGAGGTCCTGGCCCGTATCACGGGAAAATCCAACCAGCTCCTTTCGTATGAAGACGTGGCGGAGAAATTGAAACTGCGGATCCGCACGGAAGGCGGCATACAGCATATTCCCCTCGACGCCATTGTCGGAAGTGTTGGCCGGTATACCGATTTCACGCGCACATTTCTGCCCCGCCGAAGAGAGGACCAGGACCGCTGGGCAAGTGTCCGGGCTGCTTTCCTGGAGTCCGATACAGGTTTGCCTCCGATTGATGTCTATAAAGTGGGGGACGTTTACTTTGTGATCGACGGGAATCATCGCGTGTCGATTGCCCGTCAGGAGGAGGCCAGGACCATCGAGGCGCATGTGATCGAAGTAAAGACGAGCGTTCCACTTACACCCGACGTGCGGGCCGAGGACCTGATCATCAAGTCCGAGTACGCCGAGTTCCTGGAGTACACCGGGATCATGGACCTGCGTCCCAACGTGGATCTGAGCGTCACCGTTCCGGGCCAATACCAAAAGCTGATGGAACAGATCTGCGCCGAGGAATGCCTGCTGGAAAAGAGCGACCAGGGAACGATCGTGTTCCAGGATGCAGTCGCCGACTGGTATGACAATGCATACATTCCTCTGGCGGAGGCCATCCGTGACCGCGGCCTCCTGCGCTGGTTCCCGAACCGCACCATCACCGACCTGTACGTCTGGATCTCCGAGAACAGGTCTGCGCTGGAGAAGGAGCTGGGGTGGGAGATCGAATCGGATATCGCCGCCACCAACCTGATCCTGGAAGGAAACGCCAAGCCTCAAATTGGCGAGTGGCGCAAGGCCAGGCTGTCTACGCGTTACACCGATCGTCTTTTCGCCGACATCCTGGTCCCTTTAAGCGGTGGAGAGGCAAGCTGGGCATCTCTTGAGCAGGCGATCCTGGTCGCACAGCGCGAAAACGCACGCATCCACGGTCTGCATATTGTGGCCTCCGATGACAAGGTCCAAAGTCCCGGGGCACTGGCTGTCCAGGAGCAGTTCAATCAAAGATGCCTGGACGCAGGTGTGAATGGAGCGCTCGTCATCGAACAGGGGGAGATCACCGCCAAGATCCGGGAGCGTGCCGCCGTGACAGATCTGATTGTCTTGAAGATCGAGCATCCGCCCAAGGGTGGTTTGTCCAACCTGTCCTCGCCTTTTCGCTCGATCATTGTGAATTCAGCCTGCCCGGTGCTGGGGGTTCCCAATGGTGCGACAGAAGTAAAGCGGGCTGTATTATCCTATGACGGGAGTCCGGCCGCGAAGGAGGCATTGTTCGTGGCGGCCTATCTGGGGGAGGTCTGGAAAACCCAGCTTGTGGTCTTTTCCGCCCTGGATGGCTCGCGCGTAAAAGCGGATGTGCAGGATGAGGTCCGGCGCTATCTCGAATTCCATGAAGTGGAAGGCAAATACCTGCTCAGCGAGCGCGGCGCCATGGACCAGCTTAAGAGAACAGTGGACGATCAAAACCCCGACCTGGTGCTCATGGGCGCCTACGGTGTCTCTGTGCTCCGGCAGATCATGGATGGCAGCGCCCTGGATTACATGCTGCGCGAGTCTCAGATCCCGCTCCTGATCTGCCGCTGAAAGACCATTCTCCCGCCGGAGTACGACTGTAATCGAATTTGATATACTACTCCCACTTCATTTCAAAAGGAGTTTCCATGACCGTCTCTGCACCACGTTGGGATCTTTCCAACGTTTATCCATCCCTCGAGTCAAAAGAATTCAAAGCCGCCGTGGAAGACTACAAGAAACAGGTGGCTGCCTTCGAAAAGTTCTTCAAGAACAAGCTCAGCAAGACCAATGCCAGGACCAAGGCCGGTGATCTTGCTCCCCTGGTCGGCAAGGCGATCGACCAGATCAACAGGATCAAAAGCCTGGCCGATACGATTGTGCCGTTCATCTATTCCTACGTCACAACCGATTCACGAAACAAGCTGGCAATGAAGTCCCTGTCCGAGTTCGAGCAGGCCAGCCTGCCGATGAACCAGCTGATGACCCAGTTCACGGCCTGGGTGGGGACGCTTGGCCCGAAGCTTGACCAGGTCGTCAAGGCGAACAAGTCCGCCAGGGAGCATGAGTTCATGCTGCGGGAGGCGGCCGAGCAAAGCAGGTACCTGATGAGCGAAGCGGAAGAGGCGCTGGCAGCCGAGATGTCCCTGAGCGGCGGCAATGCCTTCGACAAGTTGCAGGGTACCGTCACTTCGCAGCTCTCCGTGGATTTTGAGCTGGACGGCAAGGTCCAAAAGCTGCCCATGCCGGCCCTGATCAACCTGCGCTCCCACCCCGACGAGGAGACACGCCGGCGTGCCTACGAAGCTGAAAACAAGGTCTGGGACGAGGCCAAGGATACTCTTGCGGCCTGCCTGAACGGCGTCAAAGGCGAAGTGAACACGCTGAACAAAAGACGCGGACGAAAGGACGCGATCCATTCCTCGCTCGACGCGGCCCGCATGGATCGCAAGACGCTGGATGCAATGCTGTCTGCCATGCGGGATTCGTTCCCCATGTTCCGCCGGTACTTCAATGCCAAGGCCAGGAAAATTGGCAAGGAAAAGCTGGCCTGGTGGGATATATTCGCCCCAGTCGGCGGAACGGACAGGACCTATTCCTTTGACGAGGCGCGCGATTTCATCCTGGAGAATTTTGGCAGGTTCTCACCTGACCTGGCCGCCTTTGCAAAGCGCGCATTCGACAGCAGCTGGATCGATGCCGAGCAGCGCGATGGCAAACGCGGCGGCGCCTTCTGCATGGAAGTGCAGAACGTAAAGGAAAGCCGCATCCTGTCCAACTTCGATGGCTCGTTCGACCAGGTCAGCACGCTGGCCCACGAGCTGGGGCATGCCTTCCACAACGAATGTGCCTACCAGGCAAACAAGACCGTTTTGCAGCAGGCCACCCCGATGACCCTGGCGGAAACTGCCTCCACAATGTGCGAGACCATCGTCACCGAGGCCGTCCTGGCGACCACGTCCGATCCGCAGGAGGAGCTGGCTGTGCTCGAAGCCCAGATCCAGGGCGCGGCGCAGGTGGTGGTGGATATCTACTCCCGCTACCTGTTCGAAAAGGAAGTCTTCGAGCGACGGGAAAAATCCGAGCTTTCGGCCGATGATTTCAACGACATCATGGAGCGCGCCCAGAAGGAAAGCTACGGCGATGGCCTGGACGAGCGCTACCTGCAAAAATTCATGTGGACCTGGAAGCCGCATTACTACTCCACGAGCCTGTCATTCTACAACTATCCCTACGCCTTTGGCCTGCTGTTTGCCACCGGGCTGTATGCCATCTACCAGCAGCGCGGCGAGTCTTTTGTGGAGGATTACAAGAACCTGCTTTCCTCCACCGGGGAGGAGAAGGCAGCAGTCCTTGCCAAACGTTTCGGCATCGACATCACCAAGCGCAAGTTCTGGGACGACAGCCTGGCGATCATCGGCAGGCGCATCGATCGATACTGCGAGCTGTAATGATATTAAGTGACAGTCAACTTAAAAATGGCTGTCACTTCCTTGTTAAGGAATTACGGTGGATATGAAAAGAATCAAACTGTTATCCGCTCTGGCAGCACTCACATTTTTAATTGTGTCCTGTACGGCTGCCACTCCTGCCGCGCCTGCAATGCCGACCCAGCCGCCTCCACTGCCGACCGTTCCGGTCACGGTGGAACCCACCTCCACCCTGGCCAGTGGAGCCCCGCAAACGGAAGCCGATGTGCCTCGTGTCTCTGTGGAAGATGCCGCGGCTGCCATTCAAAAAGGGGAAGCAATTGTCGTGGATGTGCGCAGCGCGCAGGCCTATCAGGCCAGCCATATCCCGGGTGCCCTGTCCATTCCCTTGTTTGATATTGAATCGAATCCGGCCGGAGTGAACCTGGAGAAGGACAAGTGGATCATCACGTACTGTACCTGACTTCAGGAACATACGAGCGCCCGTGCGGCGTTTGTCCTTTTGCAAAACGGTTACAAGAAAGTCACCCCCATCCTCGGCGGGTTCCAGGCCTGGATCGATGCGGGACAACCTGTGGAACCGTAGATGAATGATGGCGATCCTCTCCATTGATCACGTTCAAATTGCGATGCCTATGGGTGAAGAGGAGCAGGCCCGTGCCTTTTATGCCGGTGTTTTAGGGTTTACCGAGATCCCCAAGCCTGCCGAGCTTGCAAAACGAGGGGGCGTCTGGTTTCAATCGCAGAACGCTCAGCTTCACCTCGGCGTGGAGGCCGATTTCCGAGCCGCGCGCAAGGCTCATCCGGCATTCATCGTAAGCGACCTGGATGAACTGCTTGCCAGGGTCCAGGAGGCCGGATACGAAACAGATACCTCCCAACCGCCTCTGGCTGGCTACAAGCGTGCCCACGCCTTTGATCCCTTTGGGAACCGGATCGAGCTGATGGAGAAACGATGAACAAAGCGCCTGTGGTCACCTCCTGGATCGATCCATCCCAGCCAACCCAGTCCACGCTCTGGCACATGATGGTAGGCCAGGGACTCAGCCCCTACTCGTGGTCCAACGGGCCGCACGATATTTATGCAGCTCATTCCCATTCCTATAACAAGGTGATTTATGTAGTAGTTGGAATCATCACTTTTGGTCTTCCCGAGCTTGGCAGGCAGCTGACCTTGAGAGCGGGGGATCGACTCGATCTGCCTGCCGGTGTTGTCCACGACGCGGTGGTCGGCGCCAAGGGAGTCGTCTGCCTGGAAGCGCACCAGGATTGAACTCCTTGCCATGCCGCAGACGTGACCTGCACAAACAAAAAAGACGCGTCCACAGCGGGCGCGTCTTTTATTTACCAATCTACTAATTTACCAAGACGCATTCAGCCAGCCGCGCAGCTCCATTGCTCTCACGACGCGGGAGATGGCGACCATGTAGGCTGCATCGCGCATGTACACGCCTTCTTTTTCAGCAGTCTCGAGCACACCGTGGAAAGCCTGGGTCATCTTGGTGTCGAGTCTCTCGAGCACTTCCTGCTTGGTCCAGTAGTAGTTCATGTCGTTCTGGACCTGCTCGAAGTAGGAGGTCGTCACACCACCGGCATTGCACAGGAAGTCAGGGATGTTGAAGATCTTGTTGGACTTGAGGAACTCATCCGCCTCGGGCGTGCAGGGACCGTTGGCGCCTTCGGCCACAATGCGGACGCGGCTCGACATCTTCTGGATCGTATCGGCATTCACATGGCCTTCGATCGCGGCGGGGATCAACACATCGGCTTCCTTGGTGATCCAGGCTTCGCCGTCTTCGATCACATAACCGGCTTCTTCGGCAGCCTTCTTGTCAACGGTGCCGTACTGGTCCACAATGGTCAGCAGGAAGCGGGGATCGACACCATCCTTGTGGCTGTAGGTGTAGGACTTCTTGTCATGGCGGTCCCAGCAGGACACGCAGGCGACCTTGCCGCCGAGCTGCTCGACGAACCCGATGGCTGCATACTGCGCCACGTTGCCAAAGCCTTCGATCGCGGCCACGGCTTTTGTGGAGTCCATCTTGAGATGCTTCATCGCTTCGCGCACAGTGTAGATCACGCCGTAGCCCGTGGCTTCGGTGCGGCCTTCGGAGCCGCCGCCGCCCAGGGGTTTGCCGGTGAAGACGCCCGGCGTGTACTTGCCGACCAGGCGGGAATACTCGTCCATCATCCAGCCCATCATCTGAGGGGTGGTGCCAACATCCGGGGCCGGGACGTCGTTGCGCGGACCGATGTTCTTCCACATCACGTCCACCCAGCCGCGGCAGATCTGTTCCTTCTCATTGGATGACAGCGCGGACGGATCGCAGATCACGCCGCCCTTGCCACCGCCCAGCGGAATATCGGCAACGGCGCATTTCCAGGTCATCCATGTGGCGAGCGCACGAACTGTGTCGAACGTCTCAGCCGGGTGGAAGCGGATGCCGCCCTTGTTGGGGCCGCGCGCGTCGTTATGCTGGACGCGGAAGCCCTGGAAGACGCAGACAGAGCCGTCGTCCATGCGGATGGGGATGCGGAAGGAATATTCCCGCATCGGCCAGCGCAGAACTTCACGAACGCCTGGGTCCAGGTTGAGCAGTTCGGCAACACCGTCGAACTGCTTCTGTGCCATTTCAAAGGCATTGATTTGTCCTGACATACTTTATTTCTCCTAATGTAGGGTTTGGATATAGACAAAATATAAGCGGGCATCCCGGACAGGGAGCCCGCTTTCACTTCGGGTTATGTCGAACATATTCTCATGAATAATTGCCCAATAAATGTCTTACATCTTAAGGGTATCAGAGAGTCAATACCCCGTCAATATGACTAATATCAGCGAATCCCCCATAAAAAGACCGGACATTGTCCGGTCTTTTGTCCTACTCCAGGTTATCCTCGTCGGATTCGTCGTCCCCTTTATCCAGCTCATACTCGACCTTATCATGATCGAGATAGACCCACAGCAAAAGCACATGCCCATCGGGTGTTTCCACGTTGCGGGCAGCCAGGATGGGGGCAGCCTGCTCCATGCCCATGTCATTGCGGTAATGCAGGTGGATCGGGGACTGGGAGCTCCAGGCCCGGTAACAGCGTTCCACAAGGGCCGGCCCGTTATACGTTCGCAAGCGTGTGAGCGCAGGGACGGATAATCGTGAGCCTTCATTCAATCCCAACGCCCAGCCGTCATTTACGGCTTCGAAAACGGGGGGAGGGCCTTCAATGATTGTGATTTTTTCTTCCATAGTGCCGCCAATATACCATAAAAGAGATTTTTTCTACCTTACGAATGGATTTCGGAATCCCGACGCTTTTGTCAGGCGTCTAGACCAGATCCTTCGTGTTTCAGTCCTGTTTACATCACGCGGTCCTGCCCGCGTACCTCCTCATCTCTAATATAAGACGCAAAAAAGCAATTTTGGTTTCAGCGGTTTTCAGGCTTTGCAGTTTCATCATTAAGTTGACATAGAAGGACATTTTCATACCTAATTCGGGGTAGTATACTTAACTCACTATGCAACCGGAAAAAATTGGCCTCTACGAAGTCAAATCTGAATTAGGGCGCGGGGGAATGGCAACGGTCTACCGGGCATATGACCCTCGCTTTGAGCGCGAGGTGGCCGTCAAGGTTCTTCCACCTGAGCTGTTGCATGCCGATCCGCAGTTCCGCCTGCGTTTCGAGCGGGAAGCCAAGATCATCGCCCAGCTGGAGCACACCGCCATTGTCCCGGTGTACGACGTCGGTGAAGCGGATGGACAGCCATATTTTGTGATGCGCTACATGAGCGGCGGATCGCTGTCGGATCGCATGAAGGCGGGCATCATGGCTGTGGATGAAACTGCCCGTATCCTGAGCGCCGTTGCACCCGGCCTGGATGAGGCCCATTCCAAGGGGATCGTCCATCGCGATATCAAGCCCAGCAATATCCTCTTCGATCGCAAGAACAACCCCTTTATCTCCGACTTCGGCATTGCCAAGCTGTCGCAGGCACAGACCGGGAATGTGACCGGCAGCGCCATTATCGGAACACCTGCCTATATGGCGCCCGAACAGGCCCAGGGAGACCAGGTCGACGGGCGCGCCGATATTTATTCCCTTGGCATCATCCTCTTCGAGATGCTGACCGGCAAACAACCCTATGAGGCCGACACGCCCATGGGCGTGGCCATCAAGCATATCACCGACCCGGTGCCCCGCATCCTGTCTGCCAACCCAAATCTGCCGGCCGGGATGGAGACCATCATTCAGAAGGCGATGGCGAAAAACAGGGACGACCGCTATCCGACCGCGGTCGATATGACCAATGCACTGCGTGACCTCCTGCGAGGCACTTCGACACAGATGCAGACCCGGGTGGCGCCAGCGGTCCCCGCGACCATGGTCAGTAAAAAGGCGGCAGTGCCTTCCGCGGTCCCGCCGAAACGGACCTTCAACCCGCTGATGCTGATCGTGCCCGTCCTGGCTCTTGCGTTGCTCGGAGCAGGCGGGTTCTTTGTGGTAAACGGACTCAACAGCCCGAAGGCCACCGAGCCGGCGGCTGTCCTGGTTACATCTACAAGCGCGCCTCTTCCCACGGCGACCATGGCAGCCACCGATCTTCCGACCGAGGCAGCTACCGCCACGCTGGAAGCGCCGACAGAGGCGTCTCTTCCTACGGCCACAGAAGCGCCCGCCGTGCCCTCGGTTCCCGTCCTCGGCAATGCGGACATGATCGCCCTGGTTGCCAACAATGAGATCTGGTCCATGAATGTGGATGGCAGCGACCCGAAGCAGCTTACGACCGATGGCGCTCCCAAGAGCGACCTGCAGTGGCTGGACCGCAACACCCTTCTGTTCCTCAGCGGCACGATCGTCAAGTACTATAAGATGGATACGGACTCGGTGGAAACCCTCAGCAGTTTCCCGCCCTCCTATTCATTGGATGCCTACCGGGTATCGCACGATGGCAAACAGGTGATGATCGCCATGAACAACGAAATCTTCGTCGTGCCGTTCGACCTGGAAGCCATGAAGGAGATCGACTCACGCAGCAAGCTCATGGACATGCAGGGTGCCTGCATCCTGCCGACGGCCAAGACCAAGGCCGCCCTCCAGGTGCAGGAAGCGCGCTGGTCGGCCGACGACAAGCTCGTCTCCTGGCTGTTCACCGGCATCGACGCGGGCAACAACTCCCTGCAGGCGGACCAGGTGGGTGTGTTCGACATCTCGACCTGCGATCCGACGAAGATCAGAATGCTCG
>JBLMZU010000265.1:0-4460 GCA_050258995.1 Bacteroidota bacterium | reverse complement strand
CGCAGCGAGCAGGTTCCCCGCCGCCTGCCTGTCTCACTCGATCATGCGGATGGGCTTTAGGTCGAGCGACATGACATCCAGGGAAACCCCGCGTTCCATCCGATTTTTCACCGTATTGAAGCCACGCTTGAGATAAAGATCCTGGGCATGGGATGTCTCCACAACGACCTTCCGGCAGCCTTCCAGGTGGGCTGTCTCGATCAGCTTATCCAGCACCTGCAGACTGTAGCCTCTTCCCTGGAATTTCTTTTTGATGGCCATGGCGGTGATGCAGAATATTTTGCCGTCCGGCTGGTGCGTGATTAAGGGGTTTTCATCCAGGCCGGGCTCGCGCTCCACCAGCCATTTTTCCGAACAACCATAGCCTGCAATCTCATTCTCTGCCACCAGGATCACAAACCCATTGGGGAAGGCCACCAGGCGGTTCTGGAAAGTTTCCTTCTTTTCGGCGGTTCCATATGGAGCGAATGCCTCAGTATCGATTTCCACAACGGCAGGAATATCCTGCTCCCTCGCATTCCGTACAATGACCTTCATTTGAGCAGACATGGACGAACTCCTCTCGTTATTCCTTACTCTACCACACATCCTCCGGCAGTGCACCGGGCACCGGGAGATTTCAGCGCGCCGCGGGCCGGACTGCCCGGAAAGCATGGTTGCCAGTTCCTCCAAACCGGGCTATGATGCCCGGCATGAATGGTATGGATGAAATAAAAGAATCGCAGGCGGATATTTTGTGCACGTCCTGTGGGTTGTGCTGCACGGGCCATTTATTTATCTGGGCAAAGCTCAGGCCTTCGGAGCTGGACCCGGCCGAGGCGCTGGGGATGCACGTATTTCGCTCTGATCCCAGCCAGCGAGGGTTTAGCCAGCCGTGCCCGCTCTGGCAGGGGGATTGTACGATCCATGCCTCTCCTCACTATCCCCGTGTGTGTCGTGCCTACCAGTGCAGGCTACTCAAGCAAATGCTGGGCGAATCCATTTCCCTGCCGGATGCGCTCGCAGCGGTCCAACAGGCAAAGGGGATGATCCATGAGCTGGAAACGCTCCTGCCCGCTTCGTCGACGCCGAATTTCCGGGAGCGCCTGGTGGCCCGCCTGGAAGCCCTCGAGCAAGGGAAGACATCCCCCTCGCAGGCGGATACGGATCAGGAATTTCGGCGCCAGGCCGCTGCATTACTGATGTTTTACGAGACGGTATTTGGCGTCACAGATGTGGTCGATAAGCCCGGGGAAGAGTGAAGGAGCGGCGTCCACGCTCGATCCTACCTGGCACCCGGGAATCCAAAACAGAACCGTAAGGTCTTCGCGGTTAAGCTGGACCCTCCCCAACAGGGGAGGGCGACCGAAGCCTGTGCCGGCTAATGCTTCCTGCAGATAAAGGTCTTGAGTGTTACAGTGCCTTTGAAATTCTTTTTGTAGTTCAGGCTGCCTTTGCAGGCGGACGAGCTGACGCTGATCGTATAGACGCCGGGCTTGATGTTATTGAAGGTGGTCTTGCCCTGCTTAGAAGTTGCGAAGTTATAGGATGCCTGGCCGGAAAGCTTGACGTATAAGGAGCCCCCGGTGCGGTTGTTGACGATCAGTTTCACCGCCTTGGATTTGGCGGGATCGATGGTCAGGACGATGGTGCTGGTCGCGGCCGGAGAAGACGACTTGGCGTAGACAGGAGCCGGTCCCAGGCTGGAGAATAACAGAATGGCAAGAGATACGATCGTGAGAAGGCGCAGTGTTTTCATGGTCCATCCTTGTGAGAAATGTAGGTCTCATCCTGGATTATAGAGGCTGGTGCCGCAGCTTCAAGTGATGAACTTCATGATTTGATCGTAAATATGGTACCTCTCCTTTTTATGCCCAATTTGTTGCGTTTACCGGAGATGCCGGCCCAGCCGTCCCTCCTGTTTTAATTGCTTCAAATTGTTGCCGGCCATCAATCATTGCTGTTGAAGGTGATCCAATGATACTTCCAGGCGCCATCCGGCTGCCGGCGGTAGACGAACAGCCACTTGCCGGTCTCGAGCACCTGCCTGCCATCCTGATCCTGTAGCAGCGTGTCGGCGCCGCGTGCAAAGGCATACTCTCCGGCTACGACGATCTCCTGGGCGTTGAGCCTCACTTTCGCCTGGGCCTCCCAAACCTCGGCGAAGCTCTGTCGGTAGGCTTCCTCCAGCGCAGCCCGGCCGATCGTGGCAGGTGCGCCCTGCGGCATGCGGATGCAGTCCTCGGTGAATAAAGCCGCCAGGCCGGCCGGGTCGTGCTCCTCAAAGTATTTTTCCCACTGCTGGTTCAGGGCCTGAATGGCTGCGATCTCGCGCTCGGTCTCTGCCTGGGTAGCGGACATGTGCACGGACTTCCTTTCTATTTGCGCTGGGAATCACTTTGCCGGGAAAATAGGGTACGCCAGGAACGGGATATAAAGGGGTGCTCCAGGCCGTTTCCTGCTGGCCTGCCCGCTCCTGGCGCCCATGCTCACCCTGCCTGGAAGGGAGGGATCGAAACCGTTGCTACAGGTCGAAATTGCCAGACGCCTCCGGCTGGTAAATGATCCGTTCCACGCGCAAATGCCGCTTTCCCGCAGGCACATCCCACTCGAAGACATCCCCAATCTCATACCCCAGCATGGCTGTTCCAATGGGAGCCAGGATCGAGATCCTGCCTTTGGAGAGGTCTGCATCCTCGGGAAAGACCAGGGTGTAGGTTTCCAGCTCATGGGTATCCAGGTCCAGTAGTTCGATCGTGGAGTTCATGGTTACCACGCTTGGGGGAATCTCGTGCGGTTTCACAATGATCTCACGATTCAATTCGGTCCTCAATTTCTCGATATATTCGCTCTTCCGGTATTCGGTGGCCTGTGCATCCAGGATCAATTTTTGCAGCCGATCCAGGTCATATTGAGTGATATGAATGGGCCTTGTGCTCATGACGTACCATCTCCTGTGTTTAATAAATGATAGATTGCCGTTCGCTGCTGTGCGAACGACTCCGCTCCAGCATATTTTACTTGATCGCGCACCCTCCCGGGCGCAGCCCGATTTTCACAGCCTGTCCCCGCTCAGGGACACGGTTTGTGTCCCGCTGCCAGTCGCCGTGCCAGGGACCACCTGTAAGGCAGAGCCCATGTTACAGTCCTATCCACTGACCAGCAGCACGGTGCCCTCTTCCCACTTCAGCCTGGACGAGGGCGCCTGTTGTTTTCGGACCTGTTCTGCCATGTCCCTGACGATCTCCATACGCCGCCCTGCTGCCCACGGATATTTCCTGTCCCACTCGGCCTCCTCTTTCGGGAACCAGATGATGGCCACGGTGTCGGCACCGCCGAATTCCCAGGGGAACTCACAGGTATTCTTTTTGAAGAGGGAGCCTTCCATGTATTGGATCGTGCCTGATGATCCCTTGGTGATGATATTGATCTTTGCCATTTGTAAAACTCCTTGGTTGTGTTATCGATGACGCCGGCAAGCCCCTCCCCAGCCTTCCGCTAAAGGGGAGGGTTGGGGAGGGGCTTGCGGACTGTAACGGTCCTGAAGTACGGGCAGATATAGTGCGTTGACGTCCTCCATCATCATTCACTCAATTCCTTTTGTTTCGACGGGCAATGATGATCTGAATAGGAGCAATAGACACAGCAAACTCCTTCTTTGGGGCGCAGGACTGCGCCGCAACTGGCGCATTGATAGATGATGACTCAGGTATCCGGCGGCATCTGCTCCTGCCTGCCGTATCCGCACTGCGGACAGGTAATGATGGCATACAGGTTTATTTTTGCGCTCATCGTACGTCCTTAAAGGCCCTATCCAACGCCGGCGGCATCAACGTCTGCCTTGGGCGCAAGTCTTCCAGCGCGTTAACCTTTGCCATCCTAATTCTCTCGTTGTTTTTGTGATGGGCCTTCATTTCGCAATCGAATTCAAATATAGATCCTCAACTTTTTTTCTTGCCCAGGGAGTCCGGCGCAGGAATTTCAAGCTGGATTTGATGCTTGGGTTTTCGACAAAGCACTTTATGGGGATACGCTTCCCCAGTTCAGCCCAGCCATATTGAGCGACAAGTTGAGTGAGTATCATTTCGAGAGTCATGCCGTGTAAGGGGTTGTTAGGCTGGGCATTCACCACCACAATTCTCCTTTGAATGCTGGATCCAGAACATACCATACCTCCCGCAGTGCGTTGAGCTCTACCCTCATTGTCCGCTCCTGAGCGCTTTGCCCAGCACGGTTGACAGAAGTGCGTACAAACCTCTCTCGTCAGCGAAGGTGTCAATGACAATATTCCCGATGACAGAATTGCCGGTGGATAGGCTGGATTTGATCTTCATACCCTGTTCACGAAGGAACTCATTGCGCTTCTTGTGTGTGACGGTGCTTTTTCCAAGAACGATCAACGACGTGTGCCCGCCCACTGCCAGTTCACGCTCGCCACGAAAACTGACATGATCTCCCAGCAGGACGCCAAACAGATCTCC
>JBLMZU010000264.1:0-3554 GCA_050258995.1 Bacteroidota bacterium | reverse complement strand
GTCCGCTGAAGGCTTGCCAGGCCGCCGCCATGTTTCGGAATGATGGAAGCTAAACGATCAATGCTCTTTAGTTTCTACTGCCGTGGGTCAGCAGCTGCCGCCCGACCACAGGGCGTCCCTGGCAGGTGAGGGTGTTGGTGGCACCCGGACTGACCATGATCTCGTAGCCGCTGGGAGTGAGCTCCAGAGTGGCGTGATAACGCGAAACGATCATGGAGGGGACAACGATGTCGTTATCCTCCGCGCGACCGAGTGTGATCTGATCGTTGGAAAGAATGTGGGTGACCGGTTCATTGCCCGCCACAGTGACAAGCAAACTGGGAGGGGGAGGAGCGGATGCTGACGACAGGGCGGAAAGATCCCCCCCTACGTCGAACATGGTTGCATCGGGGTTGGGAATCTTTAGCTCTTGATCGAACCTGGTGGCATCCAGGCCGGCGGCGCTCTCCACGCCAGGCATGATCGTTTCCGCTTCCCTTGCGATCTCCGGTTTGGGTTGGGGCTGGTGGAAGACCAGAACGACCTTGGTGCCTATCTGGATCTCATCCCCATCTGCCAGGGGACATTCCCCGCTGATCCGCTGTCCGCCAAGGATCGTGCCGTTTACACTTCCCAGATCCTCGAGGAAATACCTGCCTTCACGAAACGTCAGCCGGGCATGGCGGCGTGAGACCTCGGAGTCGCCAATCACTAATCCGGCCGGCTCGATGCGCCCGATCAGCAGCTCGCCCTGGGGAAGGTCAACAACCCTGCCGGCATTGGGACCGCTTTTGATCGTAAGGGTGGCCTGAGATGGATCACCTGACATGGCACTCCTCCTATGATTATCGGTAAAAAAAGAACCTGTGCGTTGCACAGAGTTCAGGATCGTTTCAGTTTCTCATCTTTGCCTGGATAATAGTTTACAGCAAAAAGGCGGAAATGTACATTGAATTCCATTTGAGCGAAGATTAAGTTAGGTTACAACCATGTTCTGACCCATGTAGGCAGCCAACTCATGAAACAAAAATGGGCTGAATCCTCCATCCGGCCCACCATATGTCAGCTTGATCCTGCAGGAGTAGAGGCTGGCGTGTCCGCGATCAGATCCGATGGTAACGATGAAGATGTAGGTGTCGATGTGGATACAGGTTCCAGGGTGGCGGCATCCTCCGAGACCACGATGAGAACATAGACCGATTGCCCCAAGATGTTCCCAGCCTCATCTGTCAATCGCCAGGTGCCGGTGTTTTGAAACTCCCAGGTCTTGTTAAACGATTCGCCGGGTGCCAAAACGGTCTCATCCGGGATGGTTACATCACTTATGTAGCCGGCATGATTGCAGCCGTTGGCGGTGGCCGAATTATACGAAACCGGGCTTTGATTTTGACTTGTAACTGTCACAGGAATTGTTGTGGATCAGGTGAAGGGAGTCACGGTTGCCCGGATTGCTGCGGTCGCCGTTGAAGTCGTAAGGGTTTCCTGGGGAGCGAGAGTCAGTGCTGCAGCAGTATAAACCTCCGAGAGCACTGTTTCTTCCGTGGGGATCGCGCTCCCGCCACACGCAGTAGGCAGGATTGTCGAAACGAGGAGGGTGATAAATAAGGCGCGGGTTTTTATGGCTTCTCAGCCCGTCGGTCAGGCGGCGATAATCTGCTGAAGGGATTGGATGACTGCCTCCACCAGGGCAGTTGGAACGTGTGTGGACATCGTCAGGGTTGTGCCTGATTGTGCGCCTTGGGTCTGACTGGTGCCGGATGTGGATGCCACGCCGGCCATGTCACCAGCCATGC
This sequence comes from Bacteroidota bacterium, assembly GCA_050258995.1. Lineage (GTDB taxonomy): Bacteria > Chloroflexota > Anaerolineae > Anaerolineales > Villigracilaceae > Defluviilinea. Next base: position 1,782 of record JBLMZU010000264.1, on the reverse strand, counting down.
CGCCATCGGCGGGTGGTCCGCCTGCAGGCATGTCTGCCCCGGCAGAGGAACCAGAGGGAACGCTGACGGTGTTGCTTGCACTGCCAGAAACCGCCGTGGTCACTCCCTGCATCGCTGTGAAAACATCCTTTTGCGTGATATTCATGCTGGTGATCACCTGCATTTGATCGGCGGTCAGGGTTTCTTCGATCTGGGAGGTCAATCCATCGAACTCGGCCTGTGGGCAGCCGTGTCACTTTGGTTAAGCTGCTTGTAAGTCTCCCAGTACACCAGAAGTTCCCTGGCCTGTTCGGCGGTTACGGTCGGGCTGGACCCAGCCAGCTTGAGCGTGCCGACTGCCAGTTGAGTTGCAACCGGCAGATCACTGCTCGCGGTTCTCATGGACGGGCTGGTCAATGAAGTACTGCAGGCGGTGAGTGCAACGGTCAGAACCGTCAGGATCGCGAACAAGAGCTTTTTCATGAAAGCTCCTTTGTTTTATCGCTGTGCAAATTTCAATTTCAGGTTGCCAAGCTGGTTCCATCCCTTTTGGAGTGCCAGTACCAGGATGGTGATGCCGGTCAGCTTGAGGATCGTGCCAAAGACGCCGGCCAATCCTCCTGCCGCGAAGCCTCCGTCACGGTCGCCTCCCTCGGGATGTCCCAGGTGTTGTGTCACTGCCTGGCCATTGCTGGCGGACCCTGAGGCGCTCGAGCTGTTGTTCACGGCCAGGGAAAAGGCCCCGGCGACCACGGCGGCGACCAGCAAAATGACGATGATTCTAAAAATGGTTTTCATGGGATTTCCTTTCGATATCAGATGATGTTGGAGATGATCGTGGGGCTGGCTTGTGCCTCGTAACCGCCCGCCCCTTCCGCTCTTCACTATTCGTTCTTTTCCTTACTTGCTCTTTTCGACTCTCACGGGCTGAGCGGCCAATCCCTGGGGAAACTCACGACGCTCGAACAGTCCACGGACCGGGTTCAGGATGTAGCGGTTTGTGTTGCTGACCACCCACTTCCAATGCAGGGAAAAATGGAGTCCCAGCAAGATGACGGATGCATCTGACAGCATGAAGTGAACGGACCGCCAGCTGCCGCTGGCCGTAAGCCGAATGCCAAATGTGGGCAGGACGCTTTTCGAGATCATCAGGCCGCTGAACAGGACGCCGGTCATGACGATGAAGAAGGCAGTGTCCACGACGAAGTTCAGCCGGGACTGGTGCCAGAGTTTTTTGAAGAACGTCTTCCCGACGTTTACGATCCACTCCCAGTTGAAGAGCAGGTGGGTGATCAGAGCTCCTATCAGGGACACGCCCAGCCATTCGTGAACGGAAATTCCTGTCATATGCGGATTCAAAACGGCGAGAAAAGCGCCGAACATCGTCAGGTCCAGGATCAATTTCTTTTTGGTCAACATGTTTTTTTACTCCTTTGAATGATTGCTGAATTTCAACTTACAGGACTGATTCTAAAAATGGTCGCTGTGAGGAAGCCAAGAGGAAACTGTGAAAAGGCTGTGAAATGCTGGTTGGGTTTACCAAAGCACCTTGCAAGGGCGAACCAGTCCAATAGCCTGTCCCCTTGAAATATCCCGCTGGGAGCTATGCATAAATAAAAAGCAGCTCCCTGTGAGACCTTTGGGAACTGCTTTTTGCCCAGTACTACCTGGAATCCATTGTGCTAAATAAAAGCAGAAAAGTCATTCGGTAGCACCGATGACAGAAAGTGTGAGCTGAGGAGTAGCATTGAGCGCCTCCAAAAACGAGCAGACTGCCTTGACCAATTCTGCGAGACTGGCGAA
>JBLMZU010000263.1:0-2806 GCA_050258995.1 Bacteroidota bacterium | reverse complement strand
ATGAGAAGAGGGTGATCCTTTTCAACCTTTCCGGACATGGCAATTTCGATATGGGCTCCTACGAAGCCTACCTGGCCGGAAAGCTGGAGGATTACGAATATCCTGCCGAAGCCGTACATGAGGCAATGCAGCGCCTGCCCCAGGTACAGCTGGCCTGATCATCGTGAAATGAAAACACACTCACCTGGCAACAGGTGAGTGTGTTTTCATTTCCTACGTTTTTCTTCACAGGCAGATGATCGATATTAACCTTTCCCGTAATAGCGAAATATCGTCCCGGGGTACACTTGGGGCATGGCGACTCGAATCAAATCAAAAAGTCTTGAAGGGGAAAGGAAAATCTTTCCAAATTATGGCTGGCTGGGGCTAAGCCTCATTCTCATCTTCTGGATCCTGAACTGGACCCTCCCGGGCCCGCGTACCTATTGGATTTTCTTTCCCTTGTGGCTGGGCTATTGTCTCCTGATGGACGGCCTCGTCTTTTGGCGTACCGGGACATCTCTTTTGAAACGGAGTATGGCCAGGTACCTGGGCCTCTTCCTTGTCTCGGCCCTGGTTTGGTGGATCTTTGAGCTGATCAATCTGCGAACCCAGAACTGGACGTACCCCGGCGCTGAACTATTCTCGCCGCTCGCATACACCTTCTGGACGACCCTGAGCTTTACGACCGTCATCCCGGCCGTTTTCGGGAGCGCGGAATTCTTTGCCAGCTTTGACTTCCTCAAACGCATCAAGCCCGGACCGAGAGTCGGCACCGATAAACGGACGACGCTGACTTTTTTCCTCACCGGCTGGATCATGCTTGCCCTCATGCTGACCTGGCCCCGGATCTTTTTTCCGTTTGTCTGGCTTTCCGTGTATTTCATCCTCGAGCCGATCAACGTCTGGATGGGAAACCGCTCCCTCGCCGATTGGACCCGGCGAGGCGACTGGCGTCCGGTGATCGCTTTATGGCTCGGCGTTTTGCTGACCGCCTTCTTTTGGGAAATGTGGAACTATTATGCCTATCCCAAATGGATCTATCACATCCCCTGGGGCAACTGGCTGCACCTCTTCGAGATGCCGCTGCTGGGATATGGCGGCTATCTCCCGTTCGCGCTGGAGCTGTATGCCATGTATCATTTGATCTGCGGAATATTGGGCGATAAAAAGACGGATTATGTAAGGATCGATCCGGATTGAAATCGTAACATAACGCACCCCGAATTTAATCCTTCGCTATGCTGGCCAAAGAGAAACACTAAAAGAGCCGACCCAATATCCAGGCCGGCTCCTTTTTTCGCTATCGCAGGTTCATCGCCAAAGATCGCCCACCACGGAGCGTTTCATTGTTTTTCTCAGGTCTCCGGGTCTCTGTGGTTCATTCCCTGATTTTGGGGATAATCCTGTTACGTTCCGACTTCTACTTTGTATTCCGGGCCAGCGCTGCCTCCATGATCTGCTGGACACGGGAGGCCATGCTTGACGGATCGGGATGCAGCCCCTCCACCAGCAGGGCGCTGTCATAGATCTGCTCGATGATGGCTGTCTGCAGCTCCGAGCCTGGTTCCAGTTGGAGCAGGTTCTTGAGAATGGCGTGCGAGGGATTCAATTCCAGGATTTTCTTGGGAACCTCATATTCCTTGCCAAGATAGCGATAGACGCGCTGCAGCTCCGGGTTCAGCGTGCCGTCCGGGTCCACCAGGCGCGCCACGGATTGAGAGAGCCGGTTGGTCGCCCGGACATCCGTCACACGATCGCCGAGCACCTCTTTGAAGCGCTCGATCAGGGAGTTGAAATCGGCATCCGGGATCTTCTCCGCTTCGCCTTCCTCTTTTGGTTTTTCAATGTTTTCGATCTCTGCCTGGGCCACATTCTTCAGCTCATGATCCTTGTACTGGTGCAGGCCCATCAGCATGAAAGAATCCATGGGCTCGGTCAATAGCATCACCTCTGTTCCCTGGGATTGGAAATAATCGAGGTGCGGGCTGCGCAGGACAGACTTCTGATCGTCACCCACGATATAGTAAATCACCTTTTGTCCTTCCTTCATCCGGGAGACATACTCCTCCAGGGAAGACCAGGTCTCCGGGTTCAGGTTGGTTTTGAAACGCAGCAGGGTCTGTAATTTATCTGTCTCCGGGGAGTAGGTTGCAAGTCCCTGTTTGATAAATCCGCCGAACGCCTGCCAGAAGGTTTGATACTTTTCGACGTTATTTTTTGCCAGTCCTTCCAGATCCTTGAGCACCTGGTTGGTCAGCACCTTCTTCAGCTTGGGCATCAGCCCGCTGGACTGGACGGTCTCGCGCGAAACATTGAGAGGCAGGTCTTCCGAATCCACCACGCCCTGGACAAAGCGTAGATATTCAGGCAGTAGATCCTTGTTGGCCTCATCGATCAGGATGTTGCGGGAATACAGCTTGAGCCCATCCTCCTTGCGCAGCGCGAACAGGCCCTGGTCCATTTTGGACGGGATGTAGAGCAGCGCATACAACTGGACCGGTGCATCCGTAATCATATGAATGTGCATCAGGGGGTCTTCGAAGTCCAGGGTGGTCTGTTTATAAAATTCCTTGTACTGCTCCTCGGTCACTTCCTGGCGTGACGTGCGCCAGAGGGAGGTCTGCTTGTTGACCGCTTCCTTGCTGTCGCTTACATAAATGGGGAAGCCGATGTAATCGGAATGCCTGTGGATGATGTTCTTGATCCGGTACTCCTCGGCAAACTCGGACGCGTCCTCTTTGAGCTTGATCTCCACCCTGGTCCCGCGCTCGCTCATTTCGGCCGCGCTGACTTGGTAATTGTCTTCGCCAGTCGCATACCAGCT
>JBLMZU010000262.1:0-6065 GCA_050258995.1 Bacteroidota bacterium | reverse complement strand
GAGCAGGATGCGCCAAAAGAAGCCAAAGTCTGTACAACCGTCGATCGAGGCGGCATCCTGCAATTCAACCGGGATCGACAGGAAGAAGCCGCGCAGGATCAGGGTGCTGCCGGCGATCCCGAAGGCGGTCTGTACCAGGATGACCGCCAGGAGCGAGTCGATCATATGCATCTGGCGGATCACCAGGTAGACCGGCATGATGGCAACCGTGATTGGGAACATGAGGCCAAGCGTGAGCAGGTTGAAAGCCATATCCTTGCCACGGAATTCGATCCGGGCAAACACAAAGGCCGCCAGGCTGGAAACAACCAACACGCCAGCCGTCGAAAACGCCATAACAATGAAACTATTCCACAGCATCGACCAGAACGTAGGCGTGCCAAGAATCTGGACAAAGTTTTCCCAGTGCGGCGGAACGGGGGGCGTGTAAGGATGTAGGAACATCTCGCCGCGCGTCTTGAGCGCCCCGAAGACCATGATTACAAGGGGCACCACGATGATCAGGGTAACAATGACAAGGACGAGGTACTGGAAGAACCTGGGTAACTTTTTCTTGAAAGCATCATTCTTACGATAGTCAATGGTTGCCATGCAGATGCCTCTCTAGATGCCGCTCAGGGGGTCAGGCTGGCGGCTAAGCCACAGGTAAGCCACCGAAAAGATCAGACAAAACGCCAACATGACCAGTGCCACGGCTGAGCCGTATCCGAGCTGGAAACGGATGAAAGCGAAGCGATACATGTAAGTGGCCATCATTTCGCTGGCATTGACCGGTCCGCCCCTGGTCATGATCCAGACCAGGTTAAATTGCGTGAGCGAGCCTAACACTGATAGATAGATGCAGGTACGGATGGTGGTCCGAAGCAGGGGAACGGTAACATGCCACACCGACTGCCAGGGATTGGCGCCATCGATCATGGCAGCCTCTTCCAGCTCCCTGGGGATGTTCTGCAGACCGGCCATGAACAAAAGCATATACAATCCAAAATATTTCCAGGTCAGGACGAGAAAAATGCAGGCCATAACCTGGTTCAGGTTTCCCAGGAAGTTCTGGGCATGCACACCCGGAATGAGAATCAATAGCGCGTTGAGAAAGCCGTTCTCCGGGTCAGGGCTGAAAATACTGATCCAGATGATGCCCGTGATGACTTCAGAGATTACGTAAGGCATGAAAAAGATGGCTCGGAAAAAAGCCCGCCCCGGCATGTCACGTCCCACCATGATCGCCAGCATCAAGGCCAGGGGCAGCTGGATGGTCAAGGAAAGCACCACAATGATGATACAGTTCTCAATCGCCTTTAAGAAAACCCGATCGGTCAGGATCAACCTGTAATTATTCAACCCGACAAATTTGGTGGCTGGCCCCAGGCCGTTCCAATTGAACAGACTGTAATAACCGGCTTTGAAAATAGGATAAATTAAAAAAAGGGCAAACAGGATGAAAGCAGGCAGTAGGAATAGCGCAATGGTGACGTAATCCTTCCCCCGGCGACGAGAGCGAGTCTGCGAAGACGACATCGAATCGTTCCTTCCAATCTGGATGATATTCACAATGCGTCTCCTTTTCCTTCTTCAAACGGCGGCAGGGCTACCAATGAGAATAAATTCTTGTGATCCGCTGCAATGTGGCAGTCACCGTGGAGCGGGTCTGATGTCCAAACGGGCATCCTCAAGGACCTGGTACAGCACGTGGAGGTATACCAGCGACTGTCACAAAATAGTTTGAATTTTGGGGGCTGGGCTTTCCACCCAACCCCCAAAATTTCCATAAGATCCGGCTTGTTTACTTTCCGAAGGTCTGCACAGCTCCGGCTTCAATCTCCTGGGCAACCTGCTCAGGTGTTGAAGTTCCGGCATACAGCTTGGCAACAGCATCATTGATGACGCCACCCATCGCGGAAGGCATATACTGGTCGTAGTAAAGCTGGAAATATTTCGCCGCAGCGAGACTCTTCTGGACCTCGATCATGGCGGGATTAGCCTTGGTGTCGGGTGCGGTCAGGCCAACTTCACCGCCCTTGACAACCGGGATGCCTCCACCGCTGGCAGCAACGCGTGCCTGCTGTTCCGGCGCGGTCAGGTACTTGACGAAGTCGATGGCTTCCGGCGGGGCATTCTTGCCAATGGCAAAGCCATTGCCGCCACCCATGACATCGGTTACGTCGCCCGCACCGCCCTCGACTGCCGGGAAGTTGAACAGGCCCAGATTCGCAACACCCTTCTTGTCGGCGGCCTGACCAGCTTCAGAGCCGGGAGCCCACTGACCGGAGAGCTCCATGGCAGCCTTGCCGTTGCCGAAGGTACCTTGCATCACATCATGCGAGGCGCCCAGGAAACCATCCTGGAAAGGCTGCAGATCGATCAATTCCTTAAGTTTTTGACCAGCTTCGACAAAGCAGGGATCCGCAAAGGAGCCACCGGTGCGGTTTGCGGCGGCCAGGAATTTGTCCTTTCCACAGATGCGGGTGGCGAGGTAGGCCCAGATGTGCATGCCGGTCCAGGTGTCTTTTTCACCCAACGAGATGGGGGTGATGCCGGCAGCCTTGAGAGTCTTGACATCCGCCAGCAGCTCGGTCCAGGTCGTGGGCGTGGTTGTAATACCGGCCTTGGCGAAGAGGTCTTTGTTGTACCACCAGGCGACCTCACCCATATCCCACGGCACGCCGTAATTCTTGCCGTCCAGGGCATAGACCGCCAGTGCACCGGGTGCAAAGGTATTGCGCCAGGCGCCGCCATTGGCATCCAGCGCCGGGGTGATGTCCTGAAGCATACCAGCAGCGACCTGATCGTTCATCACGCCGCCACCCCAACTCTGGAAGATATCGGGAGGAGTGCCACCCTGCATGACGGTGGTCAGCTTGGTCTTGAAGGCTTCGTTTTCCAGAATGGTGATATTGATTTTGACATTCGGGTGGGCAGCCATATATTCATTGGCCATATCCTGCCAGAGGGTCTTGCCCGGGTCGATGGTGGTAATATGCCACCATTCGATCGTGACCGGCTTGGCCGGCGCTTCCGTAGCTGCCGCTTGGGTTGGTGCTTCGGTGGCAGCCGGCGGTTGCGTGGCGGCGGGTGCCGGTGGTTGGGTCGCGGCCGGTGCAGGAGTGGCCGGTGTGCCGCACGCAGCGAGAGCAAAAGATGCGATCAGTAATACACTGAACAGTGTATAAAACTTGCGAGACATTTTCTTCTCCTTTTTGAGTTTTCCATCGGTTATACTAGGCGCGTGCGGAGACTTTCTCCACACGAATGCGCAGGTCTTCCTTCCATCTATTCAGGGTCGAAGAGAAGGCCTGCAACTTTTTTTGCAGAGTGATGATGGGTTCACCTCCTTTCCATGGAAGTCATTTCATTTACCAATACCTTCTACAAGATCTCCTTGCATGAACTTCGAATCACAAGCCTGGTTTGCATGCGATAGGTCTGCGTCTCGATCTGCTCTCCATTGATTAACTTAATCAGCATCTGAGTCGCAACATATCCCATTTCGGAAATGAACTGGTCGACGGTCGTCAATCCCATATATCGGGATTCCGAGATATTATCGAAACCGACGACAGACAGGTCGGAGGGGATTTTTACACCCATCTCCTCGGCAGCCTGATAAACGCCAATGGCGGTCTGGTCATTGGAGGCAAAGATGGCAGTGGGTGGATGCGAAAGGGAAAGCAGTTCCCGGGCACACCTGACAGCCGTCTCAGTGGTGTAATCGCCTGAGACGATCAGTTGTTCTTCCAGCGGGATTCCTGCCGCATCCAAAGCATCCCGGTATCCTTTCAGGCGGCGATTTGAGCTTTCCAGCTCCGAGCGCCCACTGATATGACCAATGCGCCGATGCCCCAGGCCAATCAAGTACTGCATGGCGTCCATGGCCCCCTGGTAATTGGTAGCATGGACCGATGGATAGTTCGGCTTGCTTGCCAGAGGATCGATAGAGATGATCGGGGCATCGATATTAAATTCCCCCGCGACCGGGGCAACAATAATCACACCATCTGAAATAGAGTTGGTGAGCAGAGAAACATACTTCTGCTCATGGAACGCCCGCCCACTCTTACGGACATCGCCTGTTGTGTAAACCAATAGATCGAATTCTGATTCAGCAATCGCACGGTTCACCCCCTTCATCACTTCAATGGCAAACGGATAAGCAATATCCGGCATGATCAGCCCAACCAGGTTCTTCTTCTGGCTGCGCATGCTGCGAGCGGCAAGGTTCGTTGTATAGCCCAATTCCTCGATTACAGATTGGATGCGTTCCTGAGTCTCGCTCGCGACATCCACTTTGCCGTTCAACACGCGAGAAACCGTAGATACAGAAACACCAGCAGTTCTCGCTACATCCTGAATTGTTACCGTCTGTCGGGTCTTCCGCATATCATATCCTTTATTTGGTGTTAGAATAGCGGTATCGTTACCGGTAACGATACCGCTATTATTGCATATCCATCAAGAAAAGTCAACTGTTTTCAGGTGAGCAAAATATAACTTTCGAGAAAGTCACAATCTCTTTCCACCCCAGGAGCAGGCCTATGGACCAGAATATCAAAAAGAATCGCACTGTCGAGGCAACCTTCACCATTCTAAAGGAAGATGGGACTCCCCTTGCAAACCAGGAGGTGACGATCGAGCAAACAAATCACGCCTTCCTGTTCGGGACCGCTGCCTTCGACCTTGTCCCGCTTGCAAGCGGGGATTATGCCGGGGAGGAAAAGGAACAGGCGGAGGGACGGGCCGGGAGGATCACCGGGCTGTTCAACGCCGCCACCCTTCCCTTCTATTGGGCCCGCTTTGAGCCGCAGCGCGGCCAGCCGATGACAGAAAAAGTCAAAAACGCGGCCCACTGGTGCCTGGAGCATAACCTGGTCACGAAAGGACATCCGCTCTGCTGGCATACCCTCACCGCCGACTGGCTTCTCACCATGAGCAACGCCGAAATCCTGCAGGCACAGATCGCCCGCATTCAGCGCGATGTATCCGATTTTCGTGGTCTGATTGACATGTGGGATGTGATCAATGAAGCAGTGATCATGCCTGTCTTCGACAAATACGATAATGGCATCACGCGTCTGTGCAGGGAACTGGGACGGATCAAGACGATCAAAACCATGTTCGAGACGGCCAGGAAAACCAATCCGAACGCGATATTGCTTATCAACGATTTTGACGTTTCATCCGCATACGATATCCTGGTCGAAGGCTGTCTCGAAGCAGGCATCCAATTTGACGCGATCGGCATCCAGTCCCACATGCACCAGGGATGGTGGGGTGTAGAGAAAACCCTGAAGGTCCTGGAGAACTTCGAGCGTTTCCACCTCCCCATCCACTTCACGGAGACAACCCTACTCTCCGGCCATCTCATGCCGCCTGAAATTGTGGACCTGAACGACTATCAAGTGACAGATTGGCCGACAACGCTTGCAGGAGAGGAACGCCAGGCCAGGGAAACCATCCAGCACTACAAAACACTGTTTGCCCATCCCCTGGTGGAAGGCATTACCTGGTGGGACTCGTCGGATGGCGGCTGGCTGAACGCGCCGGCCGGTTTGATCCGAAAAGACGGCTCCATAAAACCCGCCTATGAAGAATTAAATAAATTAATCAAGGGAGAATGGTGGGTTCCGCCCACACAAATGGTCACCAATGAACAGGGGCAAATCCAGCTCGATTGCTTTTTTGGCGAATACAAATTGACGTATGGAACGCAGCAGGAAACTTTCAGGGTTACAAAAGAGGAACTGCCGGTTATTCAAGTCAAGGTCTGATGCGATCGAAAGGCGAATGAGCATCTTTGTTGGGGTACGGGATCGGCAAAGACGGTGGACGTGAGCCATTCCGCCCCTCACCACAACGGCTGGAACAAAGATACAATAGGAGGCGTTCTGCCTGTGTAGAGAGCTCAAATGCCCAAATCAAACATCAAATGGATTCTGTTCCTCACCGCCTTCTGGGGAATTGCATTCCTTTCCGCCTTCGTCTTGTACAATTTTGTGCGTGACTTTACCATATGCTGGCGCCTCACTTCGCTGTCTGGGATTCCCTCGGCCAGCTGTTCGAGCGAGCGT
>JBLMZU010000261.1:0-5475 GCA_050258995.1 Bacteroidota bacterium | reverse complement strand
CTGCTGCACCTGCTCGGCGCCGGCATCGTAGGCATATTCCCGCTCGCCATCGTCGTGGCGCAGGAGCAATTGGAGCGATCTGTGGGGACTCGTCTGGCTGTACCACAGCATGTGGAGATCGCCGTCTGCATTCCCGCCAGCCAGGATCGGCTTGCGGCCGATGTGCAGTTCAATGTTGACTGGCTTGCCTGCTCCATCGCTGATCGGTTCCACCAGGCCAGGCTTACGGAATATGACAGGGCCGTCATCGGTCATCCTTGTCTCATACGCGATGTTGCTGCCGATGACCTGCTCACGCGGGATGCCGTAGATCTCTTCCGACACCGTGCGCATAAAGCTCATCCCACCGGCAGAGGCAATGAACACCTTGAACCCGTTCACTTCCAGATAGCGGATCAGCTCGATCATCGGCTGGTAACCCAGCTGCAGGAACGGCCGGCCATAACGAGGATGGATCCCCTGGCAAAGGAACGCATACGCCTGGGCTTCGAACTCCGCCTGGGTCATGCCGGCGTGGGTGTCGTAGACCAGTTTTATTAATTCAGGGAGGTTCCCAGGATACAGGCTGTCGAAGTAGGCAAGATCATTTTCCGCGGCAGCCTTGTAGGCGGGCTGTTCCTGCAGGGATGGATCGGCGGCTGCCTGGTCCTTGAGCTGCTGCAGGGCAAACAACAACTGGATGTAGCCTGGCTTTTCGCACCAGAGCGTGCCATCATTATCGAAGGTGGCGATGCGTTCGGACGGTGGGACAAAGTCCGGGCTGCCAGGTGTGGTCACCGCCGCCACGAAATCCAGGATCGCCTGTTTGGTGGAGCCAGCGTTCCAGGAGGGTAGCGGATCAGCAGCGGCGGAGAGGTCAAAGAGCTTTCTTTGGGCGACACCGAAATCCCCCACGTGGTAGATACTCATGGATACGGCCCGGAAAGTGAAGGGCTCGAATGGCTCGGCTTTCATCCGGTCCACAAAGTCACGGAACCCGATGCCAACAGTCAGATGAGGGTGGTAGTTCATGCCGGTGCGAGGTCCGACGAAGTTGTTCACGTAGTCCACCGTCGGCTGGCTGATGGGCTCGCCGTCAGGCCGGGGCGCAAAGGCCTCGCCCGTCCCCTTCTCCACAGCAAACGGGGCGACGGCCTCGATGATCCTCTGCTGAAGCCGGCGCAGCTCATCGGTTGGCTCGATAACGATTCCCACCAATCCTATGTTCTTGTAGGCCAGGTCATAGTAGCTGGTCGCTGTGCTTTCCCATTTCGTTGACGGCTCTGTGTGCAGTACGTCGGTCACAGCCTGGGCGACCTTGTCGAGGTCCTCCGTGCGCACGAACTGCTGGAGAAGGGTAATGTGTGGCGCGTGGCTGGCATCCAGGGCGAAACCGTCCTGGTAATTCCCTCGCAGCCGGGCGTTCGCCGCCTGAGCCTTCTCGACGGTAGCCGCATCTGGATTCAGAAGTACATCAATAGCGATCAGGGTCATGGTGATTGCCTCCTATAAAGTTGGGTGATCTGGTTATCGCACCAGCTCCAAATCACTGATAAACAGCGTGCCGCTGGGTGTCTGGTCGAACGACAGGGTGATCTGCTGGATGGCGGTCAAATCAACCCCGCTGAACTCCTTGAGCGGCATGCGGATTGAAGTCAGCGGAACCCGCCCCGTGAACCAACCGCCTTCGAAGGTATCGTTTTCCAATTCATTTCCCAGCGGAAAACGCAGTGCTGGCTCATCCGCCCGGGTCTGGACAGAGGCAGTGTTCCCGTGTGTGTCCAGGAGCTGGATCGTGAATGCCTGCGTGCCATTTTTTTCATTGAGCTCTGACAGGGGATCCAGCGCTGCCCGCAGGCTGATCGATGAATACTGGCTCAGGTCCGTCGCTTCGGGCAGCGAAAAATGCCAGGCCGCGCCTTTCTGAGGCCAGGAAACGACGACCATGGCGGGATTGCCAGGGACCACCAGGTTGACCCGCTTGCAAGGCTCACTGCCAGGCTTCATGGAGGGGACATAATGGCCTTCTTCACAGAAGAGCGTGGTCAGGCCTTCCGCAGTCACCACCCCACCTGCCAGGTTGGTTTCCAGCTCAGAGCCATTTGCCGGGAGCAGCAATGGCAGGCGGTCCCGGTTGGGTGCCAGGGCAGCGATACGGACAGGCAACCGGTAAAGCTCATCCACTGCCGGCACATGGAAGTCCATACCCAGGCGGGCGGCGACATCCGGATTTGGATCAAAGATCTGCGTCAAAAAATCGATCGTATATTCACTCAGAAAGTCCTGTTGTGTTTCCGGCTCCATGAGCGGCTCGCAGTCCGGTCTGTCGGGGCGGGCCAGGGTTTCGTCCGAAAGGGTCTCGTTAAAATAGTTATGGTTGGCGCGCTCCAGCAATACGGAAGACGCCCACGGGTTTTGCTGCGGGTCAAGACGGTTGAGCTCATAAAAGAGCTGTCCCTCCTGATTGATCACATCCCGATCGCAGGCAGGCAGGATCACGGATACAGGCACGCTGGAGGCACCCGCCCCGCCGATATTGGCGGACGGCGCCACCATCAGCAAGCCATACACGGGGCCATAACCCAGCTTCTCAATTGCATCGGGCGAAGCCATGTCCCTGGTCTGGATCAACCAATAGGCGCCCTCTGCTCCCTGCGAATGACCGATAAAAGCCAGGCGGCTCATATCGGCGCGCCCCTTCAGGTCGACCCCAAAGGGATTCGGGCCGCCGCCCGCCGCATGGCCAAGAGCCTTCAGGTGCAGATCGACCAGCTGGCCCAGACGTTCTGCCGGTACGGGCTCGCCAAAACCCAAAGTGTATTCGGCGTTGACATTGAGGGAAAGCCCAACATAGCCCTGGGATGCCAGGGTGCGCAAAAGATATTCGAAGCCCTGGAAATTTGGCCGCTCCAGCTCGGGAGAGCAGGGCCAGCGGTCGACCATATCCCCTTCAGGAATCGGGCAGCCGGGATGGTTGCCATGCAGGATGACGACGACCGGGTGCGGTTTCACTTCCCCGTCCGGCACAGCGATGAGGCCGTTCAAACGGACCGGCATATTGCGAAAGCGGCTGTCCTCCGGGAAGATGGATTGGGTGATGGTCGTCTCCCCCAGGTCGTAAGACACCACGTCTGGCAGGTTGGAGGCCTGGCTCTCTGCCGTTGCGGTTTGTGTAACCGGTATTGCCTGAGTCGGCGCAATGGTCACCATGATCCCTGGCCCGGTTGCAGATGGCACGCTGAAGCCGGCCGGGGAGGAACAACCCGCCAGGAAAAAGATCAGGACAGCGATGAAAGAACTGATTCGATGTGTTTTCATCGCAGCCTTACGATCCATCCGCGGCAAAAAAATCCAGGATCGCCTGGCGGAAGTGTGTCTGGTTCCAGAGGGACAGCGGCTTGTTCATCGATGATCTCCTGGTTTGGACGGCTCGCGCACGAACAGCACGATCGATCCAGCTCCCAGGGCCAGTAACAAGGCCGCAGTGCCGAACACACTCATCACATGGAAACTGTCGAAAAGCCAGCCGCCCAACAGCGGTCCGATCACGGCTCCCAGCCCGGCAGCGGCAGTATAGAGTCCCATCGTCATTCCCCGCTTTTCATCGCCCGCGAGATCAACGACCAGCGCCTCCTCGGCAGGGACCGCAGCGGCAAAGGCGGCCGCCTCCAGGACCCAGACCAGCGCCAGCGGCCACAGCGACTGTACGAACGGAACTGCCAGCGTAGCCACAGCTCCCATGAGCAGCGCGCCGACCAAGGGCGGACGCCGCCCGATGCGGTCGCTCAACCCACCCAGGCGGGAGGGCAGCACCGACCCCGCCAGCGCAGCCGGCAAAAAGGCCAGTGCAATGGCAAACAGGCTGGTCGCGAGGTTATCGTTTAGGTATTTGATCAGGATTGGGCTGATGATCTCGCCGGCGCTGGCCGTCAGGATCACAATCCCAAAGACGATGCGCAGTTGGCTGGAGAGACGCCATTTATGATCCGATTGAACCGGCCGCTCCTTTTGAGCGCGGTCTGTGTTCCTTTCAAGAGACTCGGGAATACCGCGCCATACAATGGCAGCCGCCAACAGGGAGGCCGCGGTGAACCCGAGGAAGAGAAGGCGCCAGATGGTAATCCACGATGATTCGCTCCCAAGGGCTTCCCCGTTCAGGAGATAGAACAGGGCGAAGGCGGCCATTTTCCCGACCAGAATGCCGCGGATTGACATTTCCTCCACGCCTCCAAAACCCTCGCCGAGAGAGTCGTCAGATGCCAGGTCGGAAGTGATGGTCAGGACCGCCAGCCAGAACAATCCTGCTCCGATGCCCTGGGCCATCTGGGCAAGGAACAGGCCCGTGATGCCGGATGCCAGTGCGAAGATCGCGCTCGACAAGGCATACGCCAGCAGGCCGACGATCAGGAAAGGCCGGCGCCCATAACGGTCCAGCCCAAGCCCGATGATCGGCTGCACCACGACAAGGATCAATGCCGAGGCTGATAAAAGGCCGCCGATCACCAGGGCGCTGGCTCCCAGCTCGCGGGCGACGAGCGGCAGGCCGAGCACGATCATACCGAAGGGCAGCGAGACAAGCAGCACGCTTAAACGCAGCCTGCGCAGGCTGTCGAGGGCCTGCTTTGCATGTGCTGCTGCAACTTGTTCGCTCGATATGGTCATCACTTTGGTGTCCTTACAGTTAGCCTGGATCGTACATGAATCGCTTTAAACACATCAAGGGGTTTCTTTTACGGGGCAAGCGACAGGAAGCTTATAAGCCCCCTCTAACACCGATTTGCCCGGGCGGTAGATTCGCATCAGGAAGTTCCATCCTTCCGTGGTATCCAGCCTGTTGGGCACGTCGCCGCAGGTCTCAACGGCTCCGAAGTACACGATGAAAGTGCCGTCGGCGTTGAGCTTCACATTCGAGGAGTTGATAATGTTATTATCGCTTTTCATGAAGCCATCGCTGCCATAAACGGTAATCGACCAGAAAGCCTCGTTTTCCGGGACCTGATAGGTCGCCTTATGGCCAATCCGGTAATCGTGGCTGCCGCTGTAATTCAGATACGTGGCATCCCATTCTGGGAATAACCCCCACGCCGCGGCTGCCGCAATATGGCGGGTCTTTTCGTCCACCTTGCCCCGCGGTCCCATCATGCCCTGCCAACTGCTGTATTGGGCTGTGTCTTTTTCATAATGTGCTGTCAGCTCTTTCAGTGACTGGAGGTTCCAATGGAACTCCGGCAGCGGATCGGCGCTGTTCGCCCTAATGATGAACTGATCCTGCAGTTGATTGACCAGGGCGACTTCGTCTGCGTCTGTCAGGTTGAATATCTGGATGCGCACTCCGACGCCCAGATATTTGGTATCCCTGGGCAGCTCGTGCGTGCCGCTACTGTATATGACCCCAGGACAATAATGATCGTTGTCTATGAGATGAACGGACGCATACCGACCGTTCGGAAGTTTGGGGACGGTGATCGTGGCGCCTTGCGATGTATCCACAACGGC
>JBLMZU010000260.1:0-2617 GCA_050258995.1 Bacteroidota bacterium | reverse complement strand
AAACTGACTGGCGTGCGTTGTCCCATTCGCCGTGGACAGGTCGTTGCCCTGTGGCCCGGACTGGGACGATAAGACGGCAGTCCAGGACGCGGGGCTTTAACGGAGCGGATTGTCAAGCTAGGATCTTGCAGAATCCGGTAGGCAGTAAATCTGCCAGATCGACTCGATACCCACGTTCAAAACATGTGAAAAATTTCCTGAAATTGCAAACCTCCGGGGAGGATTGTATACTGGGGCATCCGGCTGGCGGAATCAGGTTGGAAATATCAGGCATAGGTGGTGAAAACATATGGGAACCGCGACGATACAGGGACAGATCTGGGGAGCACGCACAAGGGATTGGGCGGAGGTACAGGAAGGGGTGGCCATCCCCCTGTATGAGGAAGTTCTGCGAGAGACAGGCATCGGCCCGGGGACAGCTGTCCTCGATATTGGCTGCGGGGCAGGCGTCTTCTGCGAAATGGCCGCCGGGTGCGGTGCCAGGGTTGCAGGGATCGATGCCGCCGAGTCCCTGGTTGCGATCGCCAGGGAGCGTCTGCCGGATGGAGATTTTCGAACAGGCGAGATGGAAGCATTGCCCTACGCAGACCGGTCTTTTGACCTGGTCACGGGCTTTAGCTCGTTCCAGTTCGCCGCCAGTCCGGTCAATGCCCTCAAGGAGGCGGGCCGTGTCTCGCGGACCTCGACCGTTGTGGTCGCTGTTTTTGGGAAGCCGGAAGAAAACCAGTCCAGCGCTTATGTTGCAGCCATGGGCGCCTTACTGCCCCCGCCGCCGCCCGGTGCTCCCGGGCCGTACGCTCTTTCAGCGGATGGAGCCCTGGAAGCGCTGGCTTTCGAAGCAGGGATGACGCCCGGCATCGTCGCTACAGTTGCGTGCCCGTGGGACTACCCTGACGACCAGACGGCCTTGCGCGGTTTGCTTTCCTCGGGCCCGGCCATACGGGCGATCCAAAGCAGAGGAGAGGAGGCAGTGCGCGACGTGATCCTGGGCGTCCTCGCGCCGTTCAAAACCGGCTCAGGTGGATATCATTTAGAAAATAGTTTCCGCTATATGATTGCAAGAGCGAAAACCCAGTCATAAGGTCGACGCCCTGGCGAAATCGCCGGGACAACAACAGGCTGGACACCGAGCTGAAAAGAAGCGGACAGTGTCACATCAGCCGATCCCCATCGTCACCATCGCTCGAAATGCACTGTAGGCCACGATCATTTCCGGGGCGTTGAATGAGACGCGGGTGCCCTCCCGTTCCGTAAACGGGATCCTGGAGGCGCGGTCGGCCATGTCGGAAGAGAAGAACTCTACAGTAACCCGGACGGGGGTATCCACGACAAAAGGCCCGGGCACATCGCCGGCAGCCAGGCGCTCCGCGGCACGGTTGGCAGCAGCGTAGATCAGCTCCTGGGAGACCAGCGGAGAGAGGCACTCGGCGGCGTAGCGTCCGCTGGCCTGTTTGACGACCGCGGTCTCGAGGTCGCCGAGCAGCTCGCTCATCTGCCTGCAGGCGGTCTGGTCGCCGGAGGCCATGATGACTGGCACACCGAAATGCCCGGCCACGGCTGCATTCAGCCCATATTCCCCGGTCAACAGATCGTTCAGCCAGACGTTGGCCACGGTACGGGAGGACCAGGTGTGGTCCAGGATGGCGTTCTCCGATCCGTTGCGGGCGTGGTAGCCGATGAAGAGCACGGCGTCCACGCTTTCGTCGATGCCTTCCATCATCGAAAAGGGGGAGGGGGAGCCGCTGTTCAGCCGGGCGCGGCGGTCCAGCTCTTCCATCAGGATGTTCGAGCCGTGCGAGTGCCCATCCGCAACGATCACCTCGCTGGCCCCGGCGTCGCAGACCCCGCGGATGGCGGCATTGATGTCCTCCGTCATCAGCTTGCGAAAGCGGGCATACTCGGGATGCTTCGTGTCCACCTGGTCCCAGGTGGTGACGCCGGTGATGCCTTCCATATCTGCTGCGATCAGGATTTTCATGAACTCTCCATTTTGGAGTCGAGCGGCCCGCCGCTGGATGCAGGAACAGGTTCCTGGACTCCATTTGATTTTGCCAGGCGCTTTTCCACCATCCTCCCCAGGATGGGATAGCGATAATCATCGCCCTTGAGCACGCGGTATCCTGCCCACTGGCCGAGGATGTGAAAGAGCGGGATCACCAATAAAAACAACAACAGGAACAGGAGCGGGATCAAAAGCAGGACCGGTCCCAGGAGGGAAGTGGCGGGGTGATTGCCGGAATTCCCGTCCAACGCTGCCCATAGAAACAGCGGAATCATCCCAACAAAGGAAAGCATCGTCGCACCCAGATAGAGGAAGTTGACGAGCGCCTGGTAGATCGTGGTCTGGATCGAGTGGAATTTCAAAAATGGACTGTGCCTGCGCTGCAGGATCCAGGTGATGGCGGGCGCCAGGATCCCCCACAGGAAGATTATGACGCTGAAGTGTCCCATCGCTACGACCCAGCGTTCCTCGTACTCTCCGTTCCAGAGGGCAGTGTCCTGTTCAGCATGGGACAAGCCATCTTCCAGATAGCGCGCCAGCCTTTTTCCCAGGACCGGATAGCGGAAGTCCCTCCCGAACGCGCAGGCGATGGCGGCGATAATGGGCAGAAGCAGG
>JBLMZU010000259.1:0-12275 GCA_050258995.1 Bacteroidota bacterium | reverse complement strand
ATGCGCTGGTTCTCCCAGCCCGGGATGGACACCCACAGGTCACGCGGGATCGAGATGAGCGAAACCTGGCCTTCGTTGGGACGCAGGACGGCGATGACCATCGTATCGGTGCGGAAGGAGCCGCCGGGCCGCTTGTCCGAGCCGATCAGTAGGAAGTTGACCGTCTCCTGACCGTTGTTGAGCACCTGGCTGCCAGCAGGATCAATGGTCGAGAGCGGCGCCAGGGTGTTGACCAGCAGGTTCGGGTCGATGGTCGGGGCCACGGTCTGCGTGGGGACGGGCGTCTCCGTTGCCGGGTTCGGCGTCAGCGATGGGATGTAGGTCCCGGTCGGCGTCCAGGGGAAGGGCTGGAAGGGCGTCAGGGTGGGGGACGCGTTGGGTGCAGCAGTCACAAATACAAAAGGCAGATGCTGCGCCTGCGCGGAGGTTTCACATCCCGTAAGCAGGATGCATGTCAGGAGAAGAAGATAGAGACGATTTCTCATCTATTATTGATAGGAAGGCGGCTCAGTCGGTGGCGGCTCGGTGGGCGGCACGGGTACAGGCGTGTTTGTCGCCGTCGGGAAGGTCGGGATCACGGTCACGCCCGGTATCGTGGGATAACGGGTGGGGATGATGATGTTGGGCACCCAGAGCAGCTGACCGGCATAGATGGTCGTGGAGGAGCCCATGCAGTTGGCGCGCTGCAGGGTGGGATAGGAGATGCCGTATAGCGTCGCAACACTGTACAGCGTATCTCCGCGCTGGACCACGTATCTCCGGACGTACCCCGGAGGCGGACCGCACGGGATCACCGTCACGGTTGGCACGGGGGGGACATACAGGACATAGCCCGGTGGAACGTCAAAGGAGGAGAGGCAGTTGGCCGTCATCAGGTTCTCGGGCGTGGTCTTGTAGCGCTGGGCAAGGGAGTACACAGTATCGTATGGGGTCACAACCACCGGGATCCAGCCCGTCGGCGGGTTGCAGGATGGCTGTACATAGAGCGTGTTGGTGGCATAGGGCGTGCCGGTCGGGAAGACGAGGGTAGCCGTTAAAGTAGCCGCCGTGGTCTGCGTTGTTTCGGCAAGGGCCAGGGGAGGCGTAAAGGTCGCGGTGGGGAAATCCAGCGTGATCGTGGGTGGGTTGGGGGGGGGCGTCGCCTGTTCCGCCAGGTTCTCCGACAGCGCCAGGGAGATTCCCCCGATGACCAGCAGCACAGATATGATGGCGATGATCAGACCACCACCCAGTTGTCGTAACGATTGCATTAATTCTCCGTCGACTTCCGGGCCAGGGGCAGGAGCACGCTAAAGGTCGAACCCACACCCATCTGGCTCTCGACCCAGATGCGACCCTTCTGGGCCTCCGTCAGGGTCTTGGCAATGGACAGTCCCACGCCCGTATCGCCCACGCCCTGGATCAGGACGTTATCGGCGCGGTACAGGCGGCTGAAGACGCGGCTCAGGTCCTCGGCCGGGATGCCGCCGCCCGTGTCGCTGACCTGGATCAGGACGTAGTCGCGGCTGTCCTCCGACTGGGTCTGCACCCTGAGACGCACGGTCCCTTCCATCGGGGAGGCGGAGCCCGCGTTCTGGAGCAGGTGGATCAGGATCTGCTGGAGCGCCTCCCGGTCCGCGTAGATCGGGGTCATGTTCTTGGGCAGATCCAGGTGCATCGAGATGTTCTTCTCGCGGACCTGGCTGCTGGTATACGACATGGCGTTGTCGATGATCAGGTTCAGATCGACGGGCTCCGGCTTGAGATCGTTGAGTCCCGTCTCGAGGGTGGTGACCTGGATCAGGTCGTCGATGAGACTGCCGATGCGCTCGGTGGAGGCCTTGATGCGCTCCACGAACTTGCGCTGCAGCGCCCCCAGGATGCCGACCGACTCGCCCAGCAGCAGGTCGGTGTAGCCCACAATGGACGACATCGGCTGGCGCAGCTCCTGCGAGATGGAGGCGACCACTTCCGCCTGCTCGCTGGACTGTGTGGTGGCCGGGCCCTTTTCCAGCTCGATGAGCCGCATGTTGGCGTCGGCCAGCTGGTTCTGCAGCCGGGCCACCTCCTCCAGCGTAAGACGCAGCTCGCCCTCGATTTGTGTCGCGTTGGAATTTGCAACCGGCACTCCTTTGACAGCCTGCCCGGCCCGCAGCTCTTCGTTCTCCAGCTTGAGCTTCTCGAGCGCCTTCTGGGTCGCTTCATAGATGGCCGTCATTTGGATGAGATTCTCGGCCTGGGACAGTCCCTCCTGCGACTGCTGGCGGACCGCTTCCATCTGCTTGAGCAGATCGTCGTTGCGGCGCTCCAGCTCCTTGATGCGCTCGTTGGCCACATCCAGGGTCTGGCGGGTCTGCTCGCCCCGCTGCTCGAGCGTGATCATGCGCTGCCCGCGCTGGATGATCGGGACGAGGGAGGCGGCAATGTTGGCGAGAAATGCCTGGTCTTCCGCGCTCCACTGGCGGCTGGAATAGGGCGACAGTAACAGAACGCCGCCCATCGGGTCCTTTTCAGGGGAAATGATCGGCACGCTCATGATATGGCCCGGGCTGTTGAGACCCAGCATGTCGCTCAGGCCCTTGATGTCGGCGGAGGTGCTGCTGGCGGGCAGGCGCAGCGGGCGTCCGCGCTGCAGAGCGTTGGTGAGCATGGGGATCATGTTCTTGCTCAGGCTGCCGCCCTCCAGGTTTTCCTCGCGGATCAGGTCATAGCCGCTGGCGATCTGGAGCTGGTTGTTATTGTCGGTCAAATAAATGAGAAAGCACAGGTCGGCGAGCATGGTCTGGGCGATGGCGCGGGTGATCGCCTGGCTCAATTTGTCGGCCTGGGACTCGCCGGCCAGGGCCAGCAGGGCGTGGAAGGTCTTGGGATCCGTGCTGTAGCGGCGGCGCTCACCGGCGACCGGCACATCCTGCTGCCTCACGGAGGTCACCCGGCTGGCAGGCGCCGGGAAGCGCTGCGGCAGGGTCATCAGGATGGGAAAGGCGGCCAGCTGCATCAGCCGGACCGGGCCGGGGAAGTCGCCGTCCACACGACCGAAGAACATATAAAGCACGTTGCCTGTCAGCAGCAAAGCGAGACAGGCAACACCGTTCCCCCAGCCGTTGGGACGCCGGGCCAGTAACATGACCAGACCGAAGATCTCCACGGCGATGGTGGCCAGCTGCCAGGCGCTATCATAGATCGTTGCGTTGTAGGGAGCCAGGACCGGCTCCGCAGAATACGCGACCAGGCTCAGGCCCAGCCCGGCGGCGACGAAGATGGTCAGCAGCCAGGTCCCCGCGTCGGCGGCGCGGCTGGGCTCCGGGAATGCCCACAGCCAGATGATCCACACAACGGAGAAGAGCGTGACGGCCCGGTCCAAAGGAGGCAGGAAGAGCTGCAGGTTCAGGAAGCCAATCGCCCCCAGGATGCTGACCGCGAACAGCAGGAGCTGTGCAGCCAGCAGCATGATCAGACCGAACATGGTCCGCCGGGCCTGGGGGAACTCGCTCGAGCGCCAGTGCACGTAGGCTGACTGCAACGCGCTCCCGATGGAAAAGACCAGGATCAGGTGATAGATGAGGCTTCCTTCAGGTGTTGTCAGGAAGGAGGAGACTTGCCCGAGTAATGCGACCATGACGGGAATGATTATATTCCAGTTGGTGAAGTTTGTAACGCAATCGACCGTTTTGTAACCTACTCCAATCGTTTTGAAACGGTTTTCCCCTGTCGGGGCATCTTCTTGA
Organism: Bacteroidota bacterium; assembly: GCA_050258995.1. GTDB lineage: Bacteria > Chloroflexota > Anaerolineae > Anaerolineales > Villigracilaceae > Defluviilinea. The sequence continues at coordinate 8,568 of JBLMZU010000259.1, read as the reverse complement.
AGACCTTACCCTTCATCGTGCCATGGATCTCCACGATCAGGGGTTTAACTGTGGGCATGATACCTGCTTTCCTGGCGCTCGCGTCGGGACCGGCTCGTCACCGCTCCATAACCGCGTCGTTACCGGTTCGAGAATACTGTAGTGGAGCAATAGTCTGTCCTATGGTCCATCCTATTGTCATCCTGTAGTGATCCTGCGATCGATTGTTTGTACCGATTGTAAAGGAAAAGGACTGCCGAAGGCCCCCGGGCGCTTTCCAGACCTGGAAGGCCAGTTAAGGGGGATACGGCCCAAGTCTGTCGGTTGAGCCGTATCCCTGGCAAAAGGAACTTAAACCCAAGGAGAGTATATCTCCCAACAACGAAAGCTCACCTTACAGCTCGTTTACTGCTGGGGGACTTGTTTTCCCCCGTCGAGGAGAGTGACCTTTTGTCCCATCCCCCCGTCCCCCTTCCCTGCAGGGAAGGGGGAGTAGAAGAGGTTAGATCCTGGCCGACTGGGTCGGTGGTGTGGTCGTGACGTCTGACCAGCCGGTGGTGGGAGTGGGACGTCCACACATCGGCGCGCAGGTGACGACCTACAATGGGTTCACCACAAACAGTGCGAACTCCTCCCTGCTAATGCTGTTTAAGGATGCGTTTGGCGGCTCGTATGACTCGGCTTTCTACCTTCAGAACACGGGGAGCACCCAAGCAACGGTCACTGTCAAGTTCTATGATACGTTGGGGAACCTAACCTGCACGCGTCAAGACGCTATCTCGGCCCTCTCCACGCTGGGCTATTGGGTTCCCAGCGCCGTCTGCAATCAGTAAAGTATTCTTCGGGCCATAGTAGTTTTCCGTTTCCGGTCCTTTCTCTCCCCAGCCGCCGGTATCCGGGTCGGCTTCGGCGTGATCGATCAATTCATCGAGAGGCTGGCTGCAGCCAGGTAGACTTAATCATCCGAACCCTTCGGGAAGATATTGACAGGGTTTGTGTGCGGTGTCCATGCGAATGGCGCGCAGGTGCTTGAGTATGCGTGCCATTCGCGTTCCAGGCCGCAGATCCGCCCCGAACGGGGGAGCAGAGACGGGTACACGATCCTGCTCGGAGCGTATACCCTTCATGGTCACACCTGCCCAGGCGGTGCCAGGGAATTGCACCTTTTTACAACGCCGGAAGCGCAGTTGTGACCGGGGGCATTATATAATAGAGCCGATGTCTCGCCATACATTACGCATCCTTTCATTCCTCCTGCTCCTGGCGCTGGCCGTTTTTGCACCGGTGGTCGCCTCGGGATATTCCGAGCTGAAGCAGGCTTCGCAGGCGAAAAGCTATGTCGACGTAGCAGAACATTACCGCGCCGCGGCCATGCGGCTGCCCTGGCGCGCCGACTTGTACGAGCTGGCGGGACATGCCTATTATCGTGCCAAGGACTATCCCAAAGCGGAAGCCCTCTACCGCAAGGCGTTCGAGCGCCGTGCCCTTTCGCCGGCAGGCTGGGTGGCCTGGGGGGATATCCTGTACCTGGAAAAGGACCCGAAACAGGCTGCGCAGATCTGGGAGCAGGGGCTCGGGCAGAAAAACCCATCCGAGGACCTCTATTCACGCCTGGCCCAGATCTATAAGGAAAACAAGGATTACGCCCGGGCTGCGCAGTACCTGCAGAAATATGTGGCCAACCATGCGAAGGATGCCTCCGCCCATTACCGCCTGGGTTTGCTCCTTTCGCTGACAGACCCGAACGCGGCCCTAACGGAGCTGATCAGCGCCTCCCAACTGGACCCGCAGCTCGACCCGGCGGTCCAGACGCTACGCTCAGCCTTGAACCAGGCCTCCTTGAGCAGCTCGGCCTCCGACCGCCTGGTCCTGACCGGGCGCGGGCTGGCGCTTATCCAGGAGTGGGAGCTGGCCCACGCTGCCTTTGACTCCGCCGTCGAAGCGGACCCGGCGAACGCCGAAGCCTGGGCCTGGCTCGGGGAGGCGAACCACCAGACCGGCCAGGATGGAGCCAGGGAGCTGGACAAGGCCCTTCAGCTGGATCCGAATTCGCCGGTGGTGCGCGGCCTGCGCGGACTGTATTTTGAGCGCGCAGGGAATTTCCGTTATGCCCTGGCTGAATTCCAGGCCGCGGCGAGAGTGGATCAAAAGAATCCGGCCTGGCAGGTATCCATTGGCGAGGCCTATTCCAAGCTGGGCGATTTGATCCGGGCCCTGGAGTCGTACCAGGCCGCCACCAAGGTGGCCCCGCAGGAGGCAAGCTATTGGCGCCTGCTGGCCATCTTCTGCGCCCAGAACAACGTCAACATCAATGGCGTGGGCATTCCCGCAGCCGAACGTGCCGTCGCCCTCGACCAGAAGAACGCCGATTCACAGGACCTGCTGGGCTGGCTGTTTTTCCTGAACAAGCGTTATGCGGAATCGGAGACCCACCTGAAACAGGCGCTGCAACTGGACCCGCAGAATCTTTCGGCGCATCTGCACATGGGCATGCTGAAGCTGCAGCAGGGAGACCGGACTGCGGCCTACGAGCATTTCGTCGCCGCCCGCGATTTGGGGAGCGTGGACGCAGCGACGATCTTGAAACAGTATTTCCCTTAAACAGAATTTTTGAACAAACGACGAGATTGCTTCGCCTTCGGCTCGCAACCCCGCAGAAAAATGCGGGGCAACGATAGATAGGTTTCTGATAAAATCCTCATCCATGAAACCATTCCATCTCCTTCCCGTTCTCCTGTTTCTGTTGATCCTTTCTGCATGCGCCCCCGCGACGGCTACGGCGACAGTTGTACCGGCTGCCAGCCCTGGCACGGTCCTCTACCAGGAGGAGTTCGAGAATAACACCTCCGGCTGGGACCGGGTCTCCAACGAGACCGGCATCATGGATTATGACGGCGGCGGCTACCGCATGTTGATCCAGAAGCCAGACTACAACATGTGGGCCACGCCGGATAAGAACTTCGGCGATGTGCGCGTGGAAGCCGACGTGTCCCGCCTGAGCGGCCCCGAGGAAAACCGGACCGGGTTGATCTGCCGCTACCGGAACGGCGACTTTTATTTCTTCGTCATCAGCAACGACGGCTACTACGCGCTGGGCAAGTTCATTGGCGGGCAGACGCTTCTGCTCGGCCAGACTGAAATGCAGCCCACAGCGTTCATTAACAAGGACGCCGTCAACCACCTGCGCGCCGACTGCGTTGGGAACACGCTGACGTTCTACATCAACAACAACCAGGTCGCCTCGGCCCAGGACGGCGACTTTGCCAGCGGGGATGTGGGCCTGCTGGCCGGTGCCTTCTCCCAACCCGGCGTGGATGTGCTGTTCGATCATTTTGTGGTGACACAGCCGTGAGACGAAATTCGATACCCGGTATTCGGAATTCGGTATCGAATATCCAGTATCGACTCTCTTTATGAAGATCTACCTCGACACGATCGGCTGTCGACTCAACCAGTCTGAGATCGAGACCATGGCCATGCAGTTCCGCGCGGCCGGGCATGAGATCGTCGCCTCGCCGGACCAGGCGGACATGGCGGTGGTCAATACCTGCGCGGTGACCAACGATGCCGCTTCCGATTCGCGCCGCCGCATTCGCGGCATTGCCCGGGCCGGCGTCGGGCAGATCATCCCCACAGGCTGCTGGGCCACCCTCCAGCCCAGGGAAGCCGCGGCTCTCCCCAATGTCCTCCAAGTGGTGCCAAACAACCGGAAGGACAGCCTCGTCGCTGAAACGTTCCCCCATCCCCTGTCCTCCGTCCAGGCCTTCGACCTCGAACCGCTCTCCCGCCAGCCGCTGCCCGGCATCCACCGCCGCACGCGGGCCTTCATCAAAGTGCAGGATGGCTGCGACAATCACTGCACGTTCTGCATCACGACCGTGGCCCGCGGCGAGGGACGCAGCCGTCCATTGGCAGAGGTCCTGCTGGATATTCACGCCGCGCTTCAGGGAGGCACCAAGGAGATTGTGCTGACCGGGGTCCATCTCGGCTCGTGGGGGCAGGAGATCGGGATGCACCTGAAGGATCTGATCCGGGCGATCCTGCGCGAGACGGATGTGCCGCGGCTGCGGCTTTCCTCCCTGGAGCCCTGGGATTTGAATGCGGATTTCTTCTCCCTGTGGGAGGACCGGCGGCTCATGCCGCACCTGCACCTGCCTCTGCAAAGTGGATGCGAATCCACGCTGAAGCGGATGGCGCGCAAGACCACGCCCGGGTCGTTTCGTGGGCTGGTCGCGGCTGCCCGCCAGGTCATGCAGGATGTAGCCGTGACGACGGATGTCATTGCCGGCTTCCCAGGCGAAACGGAGGACGAGTTCGCCGAGTCGCTGGCCTTTGTGCGCGAAACGGACTTTGCGGGCGGGCACGTCTTCACCTATTCGGCGCGCCCGGGCACGGGGGCGGCGAGGATGAAGGGACAGGTCAGGCCGGAGGTCCGCAAGCAGCGCAATCACATCCTGCGCCAGGCACTGGACGAGTCGGAGAAATCGTACCGGGAGAGATTTGTCGGGCGGAGGATGTCTGTGCTGTGGGAGTCGACCTCCGAGCTGGACGAGTGGGGCTGGCAGATGGAGGGACTGACAGGGAACTACCTGCGTGTGAAAGCACCGGCCTCCTCGCCGCGCTGGAACGAGATCGACAGCGTGACCCTGCAGGAGGTCCAGGCGGATGGATTGAGAGGCGTAATTCTCAACAAGGGATGAGTGTCACTGTTTCAGGCGAAAGCGGGGTTGTAAAATAGGAGCATCTTGACGAAGGAGTTAACTATGACGGCTCAGATCATTGACGGAAAACTGATCGCACAACAAGTGCGTGAAGAAGTGGCAGCGAAAGTGGCGGAGCGCACAGCGGTCGGCAAGCAGAAACCGACCCTGGCAACGGTCCTGGTCGGAGATCGCCCGGATTCGGCTGCGTATGTGGCCTCGAAGGGCAAGGCCTGCCAGGAGCTGGGCATGGGCTCGGTCAGCGAGCATCTCCCGGCCGATGCCAGCCAGGAACAGGTGGAGAGCCTCGTCAAAAGATTGAACGCGGACCCGACCATCAGCGGCATCCTGGTGCAGCTGCCGATGCCGTCGCATATCGACGAGGAGCGCGTCCTGTCCCTGATCAACATCGAAAAGGATGTGGATGGCTTCTCCCCAATCAATATCGGCCGCCTGGCGCAGAAGGGGCGCGACCCGCTCTTTGTGCCGTGCACGCCCTACGGCTGCATCTACCTGCTGGAAAAATCGGGCGTGAAGATCGAAGGCGCCAACGCTGTTGTGCTGGGCCGCTCGAACATCGTCGGCATGCCCGCCGCCCTGCTGCTGATCGGCAAGAATGCCACGGTCACGGTCTGCCACTCGCGCACGAAGGATCTGCCCGCGGTCGTCCGCCAGGCCGATATCCTGATCGCGGCCATCGGCCGGACCGAAATGGTGCGCGGCGACTGGATCAAGCCCGGCGCGGCCATCATCGACGTGGGCATCAACTCCGTGCCGGATGCGACTAAGAAGAGTGGGCACCGCCTGGTGGGCGACGTCTGCTTCGCGGAAGCGAAGGAAGTGGCCGGCTTCATCACCCCGGTCCCCGGCGGCGTCGGCCCGATGACGATCGCCATGCTGATGAAGAACACCCTGCGGGCCGCCGAGATCCAGGAGCCGTAGTTTCCACCGAAAGTGGAGCGTAATCTCTGAATCATCCAGTCCCGTCGCAAGGCGGGACTGTCCTATTTGGAAGGTTTCATTACTTTGCCTGTGAGGAGAGATGAAAAAGTTTTGGAAGTGGGTGGGTATTGTGCTGGGCGGGCTTGCTGGGCTGCTCATGATTGTACTGGTTGTCATCTATTCAAAAACACAGGCTCGTCTCACCCGTATTTACCATCTACCGGATGAGACGGTCTCCATTCCCTCGGATCCGGCCTCGATTGCGTATGGAAAACATATTTTCCGGTTCCGCGGCTGCGAGGCCTGTCACAGCAGCGGCGAATACCTGGATGTATCCGGGCCGGGCAACCCGCTCGCGGCACACCTGCGGGGCCCGTCTCAGGATGTTCCGCACATGGAAGGACATGTCTACCTCGACGACCCGGCGATGGGCCAGGTCATCGCCTCGAATTTGACCTCCGGGAAGGGCGGTGTTGCAGGCAGTTATAAGGATGGGGATTGGGTGCATGCCATCCGCCACGGCGTGCGGCCGGATGGAACTCCTCTGCTGTTCATGCCTTCGACCGAATTCTATTTCTTAAGCGATCGGGACCTGGGGGCCGTGATCGCCTATATCAAGAGCGCGCCGCCGGTCGACCACGAGCAGCCGCGCAGCAGCCTCTCGCCGACGGGCCGGGTGATCATGGTCGTTTTGCCGACCTTCACCTTTCTCCCGGCAGAATTGATCCCGCACGATGCCCCACGCCCCCGTTCCCCCGAGCCGGGGATCACACCGGAATACGGCGAATATCTGACCCAATCCTGCAAGGTCTGTCATGGACTGACGATGTCCGGCGGACCCATCCCGGGCTTTCCCTCCAGCTGGCCCCCGGCCCTCAACCTGACCTTTGGCGAAGGCTCTTCTCTTCCCACCTGGACGGAGCAGGGTTTTATGGACACCATCCGGACCGGCGTGACCCCGGAGGGGCGGAAACTGCGGGGAACATACATGCCCTGGCGGTCCTACAAGTATATGGACGACGATGAAATAAGGGCCGTCTGGGTCTATCTACAGTCGCTGCCCGGGAAGGCCTACGGGAACCATTGAGCCTGACAGGCGGATTGCACCGGTATTGCAATTGAGCCTGAGAAAGGCCTTGTTTTGATATACTTAACCCATGGATCCGGATAAGATCGGGCGATACAAGATCAAGGAGGAGCTGGGGCACGGAGAGATGGGGACGGTGTACCGGGCTTTCGATCCCAGCTCCAACCGGGAGGTGGCGATCAAGGTTCTGCCGCCCGAGCTCAAGCGTAATCTTAAGACCCTGGCCCGCTTCAAGCAGGAGCTCAAGATGGTCGTCATGCTCGAGCATCCCGCCATTGTGACGGTCTATGATGTGGGTGAGGAGAATGGACAGCCGTATTATGTGATGCGCTATATGTCGGGCGGGTCCCTGCGGCGCTGGATCCAGGCTGGGAAGCTCTCCCCCCAGGACACGGCGGATATTGTGGAGCGGATCGCCCTGGCGCTGGAATATGCCCATCGCAAAGGCATCGTCCACCGCGACCTGACGCCCGACAACATCCTCTTCGACAACCACAACAATCCCTACCTCACCGATTTCAGCCTGGCGAAGCTGATCGCCGATTCGTATGGCACCAACAGCGGCAACGGCCTGATCGGCACGCCGGAATACATCAGCCCGGAACAGGCGCAGAGCCTGCCCGTGGACCATCGCGCCGATATCTACGGCCTGGGTGTGATCACCTATGAAATGCTGACCGGTGAGAAGCCCTACAAGGCCAGTGACCCGATGGGGGTGCTGGTCAAGCATGTGTCCGCGCCGGTTCCCGAGATCCTGGAGGTCAACCCCGAGCTGCCGCCGGAAGTGGATCACATCATCAAGAAGTCGATGGCGAAAAACCGCAATGAGCGCTACGAGAGTGCGGTGGATATGGCCCGGGCCCTCACCAAGGCCATCTACGGGGAGGAGCGCACCCTGCCCACCTCCACGACGCTGCTCAAGATGCAGGATACTCCCCAGCGCTCGCGCGGCTGGCTGGCGGCGGCCATCGGCGCGGTCGTGCTCCTGGTCCTGGCGGGCGCCTTTGCCTTCCGCGGCCAGATGCCCTTCTTTTCAACCCCGACGGCAACCCCCACCCTGCCGGAACCTTCTCCCACAGCGGCTGCTACGATAACCCCGGCCCCGACCACTTCTCCAACACGCACAGCCGGGGCCGTTCTGGCGCCTTCCACGCCGCTCCCTCCGCCTGGAAATGTAGGCAAGGTGGCGCTTCTCTCCGGGAATGACCTGTACCTGATGAACCCGGATGGGACCGATCTGACCCTGGTCCGGACGGAAAATTCCCCCAAGTCGAACCTGCACTGGGTTTCCGACGGCCGCTTGATCTACATGTCCCGCAACTGTGCCTTTATGCTGGATTCAAAGACAAATCGCACGCAGCAGATCAGCTGCTTCAACGCGGATGAGTCGCTGGAGGGATTCCGCGTCTCTCCGGACGGGAAATATGTAGCCATCAGCGTCCAGCGCACCTTGAACATCCTGCCCTTTGACCTGGATGTGTTGAAGAATGTGGATACCCGCTTCAACTTGATCGCCCGCAAGGACAACTGCTTTTACAACCAGTATCCCTTCCGGGATGTGCGCTGGTCAGACGATAATAGCCAGCTGGCGGCCCAGGTGATCGACACCCAGCTCGTGAACTCGGACCAGATCTTCCTGGTCAATGTGGATATCCCCAATTGCGACACCAACGGCCTGGTGCGCCTGGACAGGATTCCCGGGGTGCACATTAACTATGAGAGCGACAGCACCCGGCGGATCGCTAGTTACGATTGGGACGGTAAACACCAGTTTTTGTTGAATGACGCCATCCGCAACGACGGGTTTGGGAACCTATACCTGTATGACAGCCAGACGAAGAAGGCCACCACGCTGAATCC